>NZ_JBSGFQ010000161.1:0-22927 GCF_053603495.1 Nonomuraea sp. NPDC004186
AGGGCATCAACATGCAGGACGGGAAGACGTACGGTTTCCCGTTCTCGGAGAACCTCTACTGGGGCTCCGGCTACATGTTCCTCAACAAGCAGGTCCCGCGAAGCAGTCAACTGGGGGTCCTGTTCGTCGAGTCCGCGGTCACGGTGTCCCGGAGCGATGCGGCGGCGACCCGCAGGCAGGTGACGAAGTCCGTCTGGCCGTTCGCGTTGGCCCATTGGTCGAAGGCGCTCTGGAAGACGACCATGGCGATCTGGGCCACCAGGTGTGCCGTGCCGGTTTCGGTGCCGCGCTGTTCGAGTGCGGTGCGGATCGCGGCGGTGACGGCAGCGAATTTGGTGCGCTCGCGTTCCTGGAGTTCCGCGCTGGCGTCGATCACGGCGCGGCGCTCGGCGACGTTCTTGACCTGTTCGGCAAGCTGAGCGCCGACGTCGGCGAGGGCGGCGAGGACGGTGGCCAGCGGCGATGAGGTCTCGGCGGCGGCGAGGACGGCCTGCTGAATCGCGGTGGGCAGCCGCTCGGAGCCGGCGAAGAGGACTTCACGCTTGTCGGGGAAGTAGCGGAAGTACGAGCGCCGGGTGATGCCGGCGCGCTCGGCGATCTGCGACACGGTCACGTTGTCGTATCCGTGCTCCGCGTAGAGCTCCAGTGCGGCCTTGATCAGGCGCTCTTCGGTTCCGGGATCCCATCTCGCCATGGCCTGACAATAACAAATGATGTCTCAGTGTGTCGTCGGTGCTAGCATCAGTGATGACACAGTGAGACATCACCTGGATTTCAGCCCGGAGGGAGTCCCATGACTCACGGCATGCCCGACGCACGGACCGGTGAGGTATGGATCCTGGGAGCGACGGGCCGGATCGCCGCCGCCGTCGCCGCCCGCCTGGCCTCACGAAATGTGCCGATAGCGCTGGTCGGGCGCGACCGTGACCGCCTGGACAAGGCGCGAGCGAAACTCGGCCGGGGTGACCGGGTGAAGGTCGTCGTCGCCGGCACCGTGGAGAAGATCGCGGAACAGATCGCACAGCAGCGGCCGACCGTGGCGGTCAACACCATCGGCGAGTACGCCGAAACCGCCCTGCGGCTGGCCCGCGCCTGCATGCCGGGCGGGCACTACCTGGACCTGGCCGCCGACCCGACCGCCACCTCCCGGCTCCTCGACCTGCACGAAGAGGCGGCAGCGGCCGGCAGCACCCTGGTGACCGGCGCCGGATTCGGCGTTCTCGCGACGGAAGCCGTCGTCGCCGCCCTGTGCGCCGGCCGCCCCGCCCCCAGCCACGTGCGGGTGGACGCCTTGGCCTCGGTGGCCATCGAGGCCGGCGTCGTGGGTGCCGCCTTCGCCGCCTCCATCATCGACGTGCTGACCACCGGCGGACTCCGCTACGAAGACGGCCGCCTGATCAGGACCAGGCTCGGCGCAGACGCGCAACACCTCACCCTCCCCGACGGGCAGAAGGTGAAATCGGCGGGAGCCCCCTCGGGCGAGCTCATCGCCGCGCAGCGGGCCAGCGGAGCGCCGAACGTCACCGCCACCTCCGTCCTGGTCCCCACCGGCGCGGCCGTACGAGCGATCCTTCCGCTCGCCGGGAAGCTGCTGTCCATCCCAGCGCTGCGCCGCTTCGCCGTCCGCCAGGTGGCCGGCCTCCGGCTCAAGGCGGCCTCCCGTCCCCGGCGGCACTCCTGGGGACACGCCGTCATCACCTGGCCGGACGGCACCAGCCGCGAAGGATGGCTACGCGCCGATGACGGCATGGACTACACCGCCGGCGCCGCCGCCGAAATCGCCGCGCGCCTCGCCCGTGGCGAAGGCAAGCCCGGCGCCTACACACCTGCGGCCGCCCTCGGCCCCGACCTCGCGGCCGCGGCCGGAGGCACCTTCATCCTCCCCTGAGGACCCCCTCGCCCGTCATCAACGGAACCCGGCCAGGGGCCTACGTCCGCCTGTGCTCCGGCAACGCCGAGTCTGGGCAGCGCCTTTCGAGAACAGTCAGATTCGTGAGCTCATGGCGCTGCGCCGGCTCACCCAGGGCGTGAGCGATACGCCCCAGCTTCTCCTCGGTGAGAGCATTCTTCCTGGCGATCGCTGAGCGGCCGGTGGCGCTGTGCCAGGCGATGAGCAGCCTGCCACGTGGCCGGGTCACCCGACGCAACTCGTGGATGCCTGCCTCCAGGTCCGGCCACATCGCCACGTTGTTCACCGAGACGACGACGTCGAAGCTGTCGTCGGGACAGCCCGTGTCCGCCGCGGTGCCGAGCCGCAGCTCGACGTCGCGTCCGCGGTTGTGCCGGGCCGCCTGGCGCAGCATCTCGGGCGACGGGTCGATGCCGCAGATCCGCTCGGCCTCGATGTGCCGCAGCAGGCCGCCAGGCCCGCATCCGGCCTCCAGCACGCTGCCCTGCTTCCCGATGAGCGTCACGAGTTCGCCCGGATCGTTGAGCCACAGCATGAGCCGCCCCGCCAAACGCCCGAGGACTCCCTGCGGAAGGGCGAACGGAGAGCGGATCGGCTCGTCGTACGCCCAGGACTGGATCTCCTTGGTGGCCATGCTCCCAGGTTCGCGGTTCAAGGCGGGTTGAAGTCAAATGGACGCATGGAGCTCATATCCATCGGTGAGGCCGCCCGTCGCCTCCGCCTCAACACCTCGGCTCTGCGGTACTACGAGGAACGAGGCCTGGTACGGCCGGCGGCTCGCCATGCCGGCAGGCGGATGTACGGCCGGACCGAGCTGCGCCGCCTCGCCCTGGTCGCCCTGATGCAACGGCTCGGAGTCCGGCTCGACACCGCCGCCGCCATCATGGACGGGTCCGGCGAGCAATGGCGATCAGCGGTGCGGGACCAGATCGACGAGCTGGACGCCCTGATCGAGCGAGCCCAGGGCGCCCGCCGGTTCCTCTCAGCGGCGCTGACCTGTCCCGCTGAGCATCCCACGAGCGAGTGCCCGCACCTGCTCGGCGTCCTGGACCGGCTGTCCACCGGCGGAACCGTCGAAGAACTCGCGGAAGAGCACTCGGACTAGGTGGCGGCCGGCGCATGGTCGCCACGGGACAGCCGTCGGCCGGTGCTCAGTCTCCGGCAGCGACGGGGCGCGGCAGGCGGAGCCCCTTGAGGGCGAGTGCGTTGACCGCGACGATGACGCTCGACCCGGACATGGACAGGGCGGCGATCTCCGGTCGCAGCACCAGGCCGAAGGCGGGTTCGAAGACGCCGGCCGCGATCGGCAGCGCGATCGTGTTGTAGCCGATCGCCCAGCCCAGGTTCTGGCGCATCTTGCGTAGCGTGCCGCGGCCGATGACCAGCGCCGTCGGCACGTCGAGCGGGTCGGAGCGCATGAGCACCACGTCGGCGGTCTCGACGGCGACGTCGGTGCCCGCGCCGATCGCGATGCCGAGGTCGGCCTGGGCGAGCGCGGGGGCGTCGTTGACGCCGTCGCCGACCATCGCGACCTTGCGCCCGTCGCGCTGCAGCTCGACGATCTTGGCGGCCTTGTCGCCCGGCAACACTTCGGCGATCACGGTGTCGATGCCGAGCTGGTCGGCGATGCGCCGGGCGGTGGCCTCGTTGTCGCCGGTCAGCATGACGACCTCGATGCCGGCCTCGTGCAGCGCCGCCACCGCGGCCGCGGAGCTGTCGCGGGGCGCGTCGGCGATGCCGATCAGCCCGGCCGCGCGGCCGTCCACCGCGACGACGACCGCGGTACGCCCGCCCGCGGCCAGTTCCTCGCGCCGGGAGGCCAGCGGGCCCAGCTCGACGCCTTCGACCTGCATCAGCTTCGGGTTGCCCACCAGGACCCGGCGTCCGTCCACCTGAGCCGTGGCGCCATGACCCGGGACGTTCTCGAACCCGGCGACCCGCAGGACCCCGGGAGCATGCGCGTCGGCGTGGCGGACCACGGCCTCGGCCAGCGGGTGCTCGGACTCGCGCTCGACGGCGGCGGCCAGCCGCAGCAGTTCGGCCTCCTCCATCCCGTCGGCGATCACATCGGTGACCTCCGGTTCGCCCCTGGTCAGGGTGCCGGTCTTGTCCATGACCACGGTCTGGATGCGGGCCGAGGTCTCCAGTGCCATGGCGTTCTTGAACAGCACGCCGCGCTTGGCGCCGAGGCCGGCGCCCACCATGATCGCGGTGGGGGTGGCCAGGCCCAGCGCGTCGGGGCAGGTGATCACGACGACGGTGATGGCGAACAGCATCGCCGTGCCGGCCGCCACACCCGCCAGCAGCCACACCACCAGCGTCAGCCCGCCGCCGATGAGCGCGACGAGGACGAGCCAGAACGCCGCCCGGTCGGCCAGGCGCTGCCCGGGAGCCTTGGAGTTCTGGGCCTGCTGGACGAGCTTGACGATCTGGGCGAGGGCGGTGTCGGCGCCGACCTTGGTGGCCCGTACGCGCAGGGTGCCGTTCTTGTTGATGGTCGCGCCGACCACCGCAGAGCCGGGGGCCTTGTGCACCGGCAGGCTCTCGCCGGTGACCATCGACTCGTCGACCTCGCTCTCGCCCTCCATGACCTCGCCGTCGACGGCGATCTTCGTGCCGGGACGGATGAGCAGGACGTCCCCGGCCACGACCTCGGCGGTGGGGATCTCCACCTGCTCGCCGTCGCGGATCACCACGGCCTTGGGCGGGGCCAGGTCGAGCAGCGCGCGGATCGCGTCGTTGGCGCCGCCCCTGGCCCGCATCTCGAACCAGTGCCCCAGCAGGACGAACGCCGCCAGCACGGTCGCCGCCTCGTAGAACACCTCGCCGCCGCCGGTCAGCGTGATGTACAGCGAGTACAGCCAGCCCGCCCCGATCGCCACGGCGACCAGCACCATCATGTCCAGCGTGCGGGCCCGCAGCGCCCGTACGGCGCCGTCGAAGAAGATCCACGAGGAGTAGAAGATCACCGGCAGGCTGAGCAGCAGCGCCCACACGTCCTCTCGGAGCCCGAACGGCACCGGCACGTCCAGCCCCAGCACCTCGCGCCCGATCGGCGACCAGATCAGGATCGGGACGGACAGCACGGCCGCCACGAGGAACCGGTTGCGCATGTCGGACACCATGGCCTCCATCGACATGGCGCCATGGCCCCCGTGCCCCATCATCTCGTGCGGCGACGGACCTGCGTGCTCCCCATGCTCGGCGGGGGCCTCACGGACGGCTTCGGCGACGCCCGGCGGGTCGGGTTCTGCCAGGGGATCGCAGACATGCGACGGTACGGACTGCCCCGCGCAGTGATAGCCGCATTCCTGTACCCAGCGGCGCAGCTCGGCCAAGGACGTGGCCCTCGGGTCGAACACCACGACCGCGGTCTGCCCGACCGGGTTCACCTCGACCTCGATCACTCCGGGGCGGCGGCTCAGGACGGCACGCACCACGTTCTGCTCCGAGGCCCACTGCAACCCGCTCACGTCGAGAACCGCCGTGCTGCGATCCTTGATGTCCCCGGTCGTCATGGTTCTCCTCCACATCCGCCCGGTAGCGCTCGATCTACCATTAGCCATAGTAGACGTCGGCCCCTCGGGCGCCAGGTGCCGGCCTCAAGGCGTGACGGCCGCGGGGACCCGCTCCTCGACCGCGGACCGGAAATGGGGGCAACCGGCCAAGTCCTCGTGATCGCAGTCCAGCGCGCAGTCGATGAGCTCGAGCGACGCCTGCGCCTCGGCGATGCGCCGGGCCAGCTCCTCCCGGCGGCGCAGCAGGACGGCGCGCCGTGCTGCCGCGTCCGAGGTGGCCGTCATCTCGTGGATCTCTTCCAGGCTGAACCCGGCTTCCTTGCCACGCAGGATCACGGCCACCCGGTAGAGGTCATCAGGCCCGTAGCGGCGGCGAGCTCCTTCGATACGGGCCGGCGCGATCAGGCCCATCGCCTCCCAGTGCCTCAGGACATGCGTCGCCAGGCCGAACCGCTCCGCGATTTCCCCGATGCTCATGGTCGCACTTGACTTCATGTCGACATTAAGTCGCATGCTGGCCCACATGTCCAAAGACAACAACTCGATGGAATCACTCATCAAGCTGCTCGACGTCGCTGACGCGTTGCCCGGGGCCGTCGCATTGCGCACGCGCTCGTACGATCTGCTCACCCTCCCCGACGGCGCGGCCGTGGTGGATGTCGGCTGCGGCGCGGGCCGCGCGGTCGAGGAACTCGCGGAGCGCGGGATGAGCTCGATCGGCGTGGACGTCAGCGAGGAGATGATCGCGGCGGCCCGCCATCGCCGGCCGCATGCGGACTTCCGTATCGGCGACGCTTTCGACCTGCCGCTCGACGACGGGCAGGTCGCCGGGTACCGAGCCGACAAGGTCTTTCACGAGCTCGCCGACGCGGCCAAGGCGCTGGAGGAGGCGAAGCGGGTGCTGGCTCCGGGCGGGCGCATCGTGCTCGTCGGGCAGGACTGGGACGCCTTCATCATCGACTCCGATGACCCGGTGCTCACCCGGGCCATCGTGCACGCGCGCGCCGACCTGGTCCCGAATCCCCGTGCGGCTCGCCGCTACCGCAACCTGCTGCTCGACGCGGGCTTCCAGGACGTCCAGGTGGAGGCGCACCTGGGCGTCTTCACCGACACGGCCATGCTGCCCATGCTCACCGGCATCGCGGAGGGAGCACGCGCCGCCGGAGCCGTCACCCGCGAACAGGAAACGGCGTGGGTGCGCGACCAGAGGACGCGCGCCCAGGTGGGACGCATGTTCCTGGCGCTGCCCTTCTTCGTGGCGTCAGCTTCGCGATCACGGTGATGGAGGCATCTCGCGTGCCGTGATCGCCCGCTTCAGCTTGATCAGGTCCTTGGGAGAGTTGACGGCGACGGCGCCGACCGGCACGCCGTCCCGCGTGAAGGCCACGGCGAAGCGGTCTTCTTCGGGGGAGCCGGTGGCGATGCTCGCCGAGTCGGCGAGGTGCGGCAGACCGGCGGTCTGGATGCGGGCGCCATGCACATGGGTGGCGAAGTTCGGCACGTCCACGAAGGGTTGAGCGTTCTCCGCCCCGGCCAGCAGGTTGCGGGCGGCGGCCGCGCCTTGCTCGTTGGCGTTGGACCAGTGCTCGATGCGTACCGTCTCCCCGCCGAAGTGGGTGTGCGGCCAGCGTGCGACATCCCCCGCGGCCACGATGTCTGTCGAGCCGGTCGCGAACAGCGTCGGCTCGCACAGCACGCCGTCGTCCACGGCCAGGCCGCTGCCGTCCAGCCATTCGGTGTTCGGCAGCACGCCCATGCCGCCGACGACCAGGTCCGCGGCGACGGTGCGGCCGTCGCTGAGCCGGACTCGGCCACCGTCCACGGCGGTGACCCGGACGTTCGTGATGAGCTCGACGCCGTTGCGCTCGTGGTGCGCGGCCAGCCAGCGCGCTGCCTCCTCGCCCAGCCCGGCGTGCATGGGGTACGGCGCGGAGTCGATCAGGGTGACCTTCCGGCCGAGCTGCCGTGCCGTCGAGGCCACCTCGCCGCCGATGAACCCGCCACCGATGACCAGCACGTGCTCGTGTCCCGAGTCGAGCTTCGCGCGCAGCGCCAGCGCGTCGTCGATGGTGCGCAGGGTGTGCACCCCGTCGAGCCGCCGCGGGCGCGCGCCGCTGGCGATGACCAGCCCGTCGTGGCCGACCTCGGTGCCGTCGTCGAGGGTGACCGTCCGGTTCCGGGTGTCGAGGTGTACGGCCTTGCGCCCGCGCAGCCACTGGTCGTCGAGCTCTTCCGCGCCGGGGAGTGTGATGTCGTCGTCGCCGTGCAGCACGCTCTTCGACAGGGGCGGGCGGTTGTACGGCACATGCGTCTCGGCGCCGACCAGCGTGACCTCGCCCGCGAAGCCCTCCCGGCGCAGTGTCTGCACGGCCCGCAGCCCTGCCAGCGAAGCACCGACAACGGTGATCTTGTTAAGCCTGCTCATGCGACGACCATACCTCTGGGGGGTATATGGGTTGCAACGTGACATAGATCTCATATACCCCTGGCCCGTATAGCTTGTCTCGAAGATGATCGCGGCGTACGGTCTCCTGTGAAATATACCTGGTAGGGGTATAAAGGGAAGGGGATGCCGCAATGAGCACGAACACGTACAAGGTGTCGGGAATGACCTGTGGCGGTTGTGCCGGCAAGGTGAAGACCGAGATCGGCAAGATTGCCGGGGTCTCCTCGGTGGATGTCGAGCTGGCGACCGGGCAGGTCACCGTCGCCTCGGACGGTCCGCTCGACGACGCGGAGATCAGGAACGCCGTCGAAGAGATCGGTTACGAAGTGGTCGCCGGCTGAACGCCGAGGTGCTGCCGGGTGGGCGAGTCGCGCAGGCCGCCCGGCGGCGCCAGGCGGATCGATGAGCATGGACGCCGCTCGGGGGCGCGGTCGGGGGTGAACGCCGCCTTTCTGCGGGGGCACGGCACAAAAGGCACACTTTGGTTTGTCCGAAAGTTACCCCTCGGGGGTACTTGACGAAGTGTCCGGGCCGGAGAGACCGTTGGCAGAACGCAAGTACCCCCTAGAGGTATGAAGGGATCGCACCATGATCCGCTCCTCACTCCTCGTCGTGTTAGTCATCGCAGTCGCCGGATGCGGATCCGGCCAGGCCAAGGGCGATCTCCTCCAGCGTGTCAAAGCCGCGGGGGTGATCCGGGTGGCACAGACCCAGGCCAACCCGCCGTGGAACTTCCTGGAGAACGGCAAGCCCGCGGGCTATGACGTGGACGTGGCCAACGAGCTGGCAAAGCGGCTCGGGGTCGCCAAGGTCGAGTTCGTCCCGTCGAACTTCCAGAGTTTCATCGCCGGGGTTCAGGCCGGCAGGTTCGACGCGGTGATCTCGGGCCAGACCATCACCGACGAGCGCAAGGAGCAGGTCGACTTCTCCCGTCCGTACGAGGTGAACGGCATCTCGATCTTCGTGGCGGCTGGTTCGGGCATCAGCGGCGTGGCTGACCTCAAAGGCAAGAAGGTCGCGGTGACCGCAGGCACGACCCAGGCCGCGTTCGCCAAGAAGTCGATCCCGGACGCCGACATCAAGACCTACGACAACGCGACCCTGGGCCTGACCGAGGTCGGCAGGGGCCGCGCCGACGCCGCCCTCGTCTCCCGCTTCCAGGGCGCCTTCCTGGCGCAGAAGAACAGCCTGGCGGTCAAGCCGGCGGGCCCGCTGCTGGAGTCGGAGGTCAACGGCATCTCCTTCGCCAAGGGCTCGACGGCCTTCAAGCAGGCAGTGGACCAGGCCCTGGGCGACATGATCTCCGACGGGACGCTGAGCGCGATCTCCAAGAAGTGGCTCGGCGGCCTCGACATGGCCGAGCAGCTCAAGGGGGTCTGATGGATCTCCTGATCGACTTCCTGCCCGACCTGCTCACCGGTCTCGGTGTCACCATCGTGCTGGGCGTGATCTCGTTCGTCCTCGGCAGCGTGCTGGGCGCCTTGGTGACGCTCGCCCGCATCTCCTCCAGTCGCGTGCTGCGGGCGCTGGCCGCCGCTTACGTGTCGGTGTTCCGTGGGACGCCGCTGCTCATCCAGATCATGATCGTCTATTTCGGGCTGCCGCAGCTCGGGCTGGAGATCCCGCCCATCCCGTCCGCGATCATCGCCTTCACCCTGTTCAGCGCCGCCTACCTGAGCGAGAACTTCCGCGCCGGGATCCTGGGCGTGGACAAGGGGCAGTGGGAGGCGGCCGCCTCGATGGCCATGCCGTACTGGAGGACCCTGCGCCGGATCGTCTTCCCGCAGGCGATCAGGATCGCGACCCCGGCCGTGGGGAGCAGGTTCGTCGCGCTGATGAAGGACACCTCGCTCGCCTCGGCGGTCACCGTCGTCGAGCTGACCCGGGTGGCCGAGGGCATCGGCACCTCGACCTTCCGCTACATGGAGGCGCTGCTGCTGGTAGGCCTCCTGTACTGGATGGTCAACACCCTGCTGCAGATCGGCCAGCAGACGCTGGAGAAGCGGATGAGGAGGGCCTACGCGTGATCACTGTTCGTGGGCTTCACAAACGATTCGGTGACCTGGAAGTACTCAAAGGTGTCGATCTGGACGTCCAGCATGGTGAAGTGGTGGTGGTCATGGGGCCGTCCGGCTCGGGCAAGACCACGCTGATCCGCTGCCTGAACCTGCTGGAGGAGCCGGAGCGGGGCACGATCGGCGTGTGCGGCGCCGAAGTGACCTGCGGCGCGCGCCTGCCGGCCAGAAAGGTGCGCGAACTGCGCCGCCGTACGGCCATGGTCTTCCAGCAGTTCAATCTGTTCCCGCACCTGACTGCCCTGCAGAACGTCATGGAGGGCCCGGTCTCCGTACGGCGGATTCCCCGCGCCCAGGCGGCGGCCCGAGGGCGGGAGCTGCTGGCCCGGGTGGGGCTGGAGGACAAGTGCGACTGCTACCCGGCGAAGCTGTCGGGCGGGCAGAAGCAGCGGGTCGCGATCGCCCGGGCGCTGGCCATGGAGCCCGAGGTGATCCTGTTCGACGAGCCCACCTCGGCGCTCGACCCCGAGCTGCACGCGGAGGTGCTCCAGGTGATGCGCGAGCTCGCGCGGGAAGGGATGACGATGGTGGTGGTGACGCACGAGACCGCGTTCGCGCGGGAGGTGGCCGACCGGGTCGTCTTCATGGACGGCGGCACGGTGATCGAGCAGGGGCCGCCGTCGAGCTTCTTCACCACGCCCGATCATCCCCGGGTCCGGGCCTTCCTGCGGCTGGTGGCCTCATGATCGACGTCGCCGCGGCACGGGCACTGACGCCCGGTGTCGGACATGTCGCGCATTTCAACAACGCGGGCTCCGCGCTGCCGTCGAGCGGCGTGCTGTCCACCGTCATCGACCACCTGCGGCTGGAAGCGGAAACAGGCGGATACGAGGCGGCGGCGCAGGCCGCCGACCGGCTCGCCGCCGTTTACACCTCCGCGGCCCGCCTGCTGAACTGCGCGCCGGACGAGATCGCGCTCGTCGACAGCGCGACCCGCGGGTGGGACCTGGCCTTCTACGCAGTGCCGTGGCGGGCCGGCGACCGTGTTCTGACCAGCAAGGCCGAGTACGCCAGCAACTTCATCGCCTACCTCCAGGTCGCCGAGCGCTTCGGGGTCCAGGTGGAGGTGGTGCCCAACGACGGGCTCGGCCAGATCTCCGTCGACGCGCTGCGCCGGATGGCCGACGAGCGCGTCCGGCTCATCTCGATCACACACGTCCCGACCAACGGCGGCCTGGTCAACCCGGCGGCCGAGGTGGGCAAGGTGGCGGCGGAGGTCGGCGCGCTGTTCCTGCTGGACGCCTGCCAGTCGGTCGGCCAGCTGCCGATCGACGTCGAGGTGATCGGCTGTGACCTGCTGTCCACGACCGGCCGCAAGTATCTGCGTGCTCCGCGCGGTACGGGGCTGCTCTACGTGCGGCGTACCGCGCTCGACCGGCTCGACCCGCCCTTCCTCGACCTGCACGGCGCCCGCTGGACGGAGCCGTCGCGCTACGAGGTGCAGCCGGGCGCGCGCCGCTTCGAGAACTGGGAGTACGGCGTTGCCGCCCGGCTCGGGCTGGGCGCGGCCATCGACGAGGCGCTCGCCTGGGGGCCCGGGAACATCCGGGACCGGGTCTACGCTCTGGCGGATCACCTGCGGGGGCGGCTGACGGAGCTGCCCGGCTGCCAGGTGCACGACCAGGGGGCCGAACGGTGTGGCATCGTCACCTTCACCCTCGACGGCGAACCCGCTGAGGAGATCAAGGAACGGCTGGCCGGCCGATCGATCAATGTCAGCGTCTCACGGGCTCCGTCGACGCTCCTGGACATGACCGATCGGGGCCTGTCGTCGGTGGTGCGGGCCTCCGTTCACTACTACAACACCGAGGAGGAGGTGGATCGGCTCCTCGAGGAGCTGTCGGATTGACCTGACCGGCCGGCTCCGCCCGGGCGCCGTCGGCGCTCCCGGGCGGACGTCAGGCGGCGATCTCCGTCAGCGAACGGTCCCGGGTGCGGACGCCGAGACGGATGATGCCGGCCGCGATCACGAGCAGGCCCACCATCACGAACGACGCCGGCCGGGCCCCGAAGGCGGTCAGGACGGGCAGCACCACGAGGGGCGCGACCGCGCCGCCCAGGTGGCCGACCCCGTCCGCGATGGCCGACGCCGTGCCCCGCGCCCGGGTGGGGAACACCTCCGCCGTGTAGGTGTAGGCGGGGGTGGCCATGAAGGCGATGCCGAACGAGCTGAACAGCGCCCCGACGGTGGCGACCGTCTCGCCCAGGTCGAGGGTGATGAGCAGCAGCGAGGCCGCGAACACCAGCGTGCCGATGATGACCATGGTGCGACGTTCCATCCGCTCCACCAGCAGCACGGCGGCCAGGCTCGACACCAGCGGCATGGCGCGGGTGAGCACGCTGACCAGGACCGCGTCGGAGGTCGAGATGCCGATGCCCTCGAGGATGAGCGGCAGGTAGCTGGCGTAGCCGTACATGGCGACGTAGAAGGCGAACCAGAAGCCGAGCACGATGAGCATCCGGCTCTGGTACGGGGGCCGGAACAGGGCCCGGACCGGCAGCCTGTCGTCAGCGGCGGCGGCGGTCTCGGCGGCGTCGGGGACGGAGACGGTGCCGCCCGGGGGCAGGCCGACGCGGGATTCCATCCGGCGGACGATGCGGTCGGCCTCGGCGGAACGGCCCATCGCGACCAGCCAGCGCGGCGACTCCACCAGCGCCTTGTCGTTGATCAGCGGCAGCACCAGGAGCACCAGGCCGCCGAAGGCGAGCAGGTACCGCCACCCGCCGGAGGAGGCGGCCAGCACCGGCAGCGACGCGAACCCGATCACCAGGAGCAGCACGGTCCCCACCATGTAGAGGCGTGAGAGGTAGCCGCCGCGCTGGTGCTTGGGCGCCAGCTCGCCGATGTAGGCCGAGCAGAGCGCGAGCACCGCACCCATGCCGCACCCGGTCAGGAACCGGAAGAACGTCAGCGACCACACGTCCCACGAGAACGCCGTGAGGAATCCGCCGAGGCCGAGCGCGGCGATGGTCAGCGCGAGGCCCTTCTGCCGGCCGTGCCGGTCGGCGACGTGCCCGAACGCGTACGCGCCGACGCAGTAGCCGACGAGGTTCCACGTGACCGGGTACCCCAGCTCGGCTCCCGCCAGCCCGAGCTCGTCCCGCATGGAGGGCAGCGTGATGGTGAGGACGGAGATGTCGTAGTTGGCGAAGAAGAAGCAGAGCATGAGCGCGAACCATGCGGCGCGGCTGAGCCCGACCTTCGCCATGGCGTCGATGCGGGCATCGATGTTGCCGGCCGACACGGACACGGGCGAGGGGGGTGTCTGAGACATCGTGGCCTCCTAGGGGGTAGCGCAAAGGCACCGCTGCGGCACGGGCGGCGAACGCCTCACAAAGGCCTCACGTAGCGGTGTGCGTGGAACCGTAAGCAGGCCGCACCGCCGGTGACCATTGCGCTTTCGCGCACGTGCACGTACGCGAATCCGCAACGTGCCCCGCCGTCAGAGGGTGAGGCGGCGCCCGGCCCACTCCTGGCGTGCCATCTGGACGAGCTCCCGGACGGCGTCGTCCTGCCGCGCCCGGGACCGGTTCCAGGCCACGCCGAGCAGGAAGTCCAGGTCGTCGCGGAGGGGGACGACCGCGAAGGCCGGGTCGTCGTAGACCCGGGCGCTGCCGCCGTTGCGCGGGTCGATCGTCAGCGTGATCCCGCCGTCGCGGCGGATGCGGCTGGCCAGCATGACCGCGTCGTTGTCCGGCATCCGGTGGAACGAGGTGATGCCGGCGTTCTTCAGCCGCTCGTGGAACAGGTTGACCGCCACCGGCTGGGGCGTGGGCGGGCCGATGGTCAGGGTGCGGTGCGCGAGGTCCTTCAAGGTCAGCTCGGAGGCGGTGGCCAGCGGGTCGTCGGCCCGCATCGCCACGGAGAACAGGTAGCGGGCCACCACCAGGCTGTCGAGCCGGGGCCGGTCCAGCGGCAGGTGGACGAGGGCCGCGTCGAGCTCACCGCGCTCCAGGGCCGGCAGCAGCTCGGCGGACGGCCCTATCGTCGCTTCGACCGTGTGGGAGGGGAGCGCCTGCCCGGCCAGGGCCAGGAAGCGATCCATCACCGCCGGCGGGCACAGGTGGGTGCCGCCCACGCGCGCCACCTGTCTCCTGGCAGCCTCCTTGATCACGTCCTTCAGGCCGTCCAGCTGCTGCAGGATGTCGCGTACCCGGCCCGCCAGGAGCGCGCCGTCGGCGGTGAGCTCGACCTGGTGGTAGCGGCGGACGAACAGGTCGACGCCCAGCTCCCGTTCGAGCTCCTTGACGGAGCGGCTGACCGGCGAGGGCGTCAGGTGAAGCCGCTCCGCGGCGCGACCGAAATGGAGCTCCTCGGCGACCGCGAGGAAGCACCGAAGCTGCTGTACGTCCATGACCTGGAGTTTCGTGATGGTCGATGCCGCACGTCAACCGCGCACGTTGCCGATTGGGACGCGTGCCACGTTGCCGATTCGGACGTTTTCAGCCCGGAACCGTCGTGGCAGTCTCACCTCAGGAACCTGTCCCCGACGATCCGCGGGACAGGTCATGTCCGGCGTACTCCGCACCCGCCCGCCACACACAGTGGGGTGATTCACCATGCCCGCAACCGGGGATCTTCCCCTCGCCGGTCTCCGTGTCATCGACCTGGCCGACGGCAAGGCCGAGATGTGCGGCCGGTTCCTGGCCGACCTCGGAGCCGACGTCATCCGCGTCGAGCCTCCGGGGGGCGCGCCGACCCGCCGGCGGGAGCCGCTCCACGACGGCGTGAGCCTCTACTTCGCCACGCACAACGCCGGCAAACGCGGCATCACCCTGGACCTGCACGACCCCGCCGGCCGCGACCGGCTGCTCGGCCTGGCCGCCGGGGCCGACTTCCTCATCGAGACCGAACGGCCCGGCACCCTCGACGGGCTCGGCCTCGGCGCGGACGCGCTGCTCGCGCGCAACCCCGCGCTCGTCGTCATCTCGATCACCGACTTCGGGCAGAGCGGCCCGTACCGGGACTGGGCCGGCACCGACTGGACGCACCTGGCGCTCGGCGGTGTGCTGTCGCGTTCCGGCATCCCCGGTCGCGAGCCGGTCGTGCCGCCGGGCCCGCTGGCGTACGAGTCGGCCGCCGTCCAGGCCGCGTGGGCGGGCCTGCTGGCGTACACGAACAGGCTCGAGACCGGACGCGGCGACCACGTCGACTGCTCGGTGTACGAGATGACCGCGCAGGTCCTGGACCCGGGCTTCGGCATCGGCGGCTCCGCCACCGGCGGCGTGCCGGCCACGGCGCTGCCGCGCGGCCGCCCCGACGCGGGGAGCCTCTACCCGATCTTCCCGTGCGCGGATGGATATGTACGGATCTGCGTGCTGGCCAAGCGGCAGTGGCGGGGGATGTTCGGCTGGCTGGAGGAGCCCGAGGAGTTCGCCGACCCCAAGTACGACACCCTCGCGGGCCGCTACGGCGCGACCGAGCGGCTGCACGCGTTGATCGCCGACCTGTTCAAGGACAGGACCAGGGACGAGCTCGTCGCCCAGGGCCAGGAGCGCGGCGTGCCGATCGCGTCGCTGCTGGCCCCCGGGGAGGTGCTCGCCGGCCCGCACTTCCGCGCACGAGGAGGACTGGTCGACGCCGAGATCGCGCCCGGCCTGACCGGCCGGCTGCCGTCCGGGTACGTCGAGCTGGACGGCGTACGGGCCGGGTTCCGCGGCCGGGCCCCCGAAGCCGGGGAGCACGACGACGAGGTCTTCGCCGAGACGCCGGCGGCCACTCCTCCGGCCCCGGCCGAGGGCATGCCCCGGCGGCGGCCACTCGACGGGCTCCGCGTGCTGGACCTGGGCGTCATCGTGGTCGGCGCGGAGCTCGGCCGGCTGCTCGCCGACCAGGGCGCCGAAGTCATCAAGATCGAGAGCCGGGCCTACCCCGACGGCAGCCGCCAGTCGCTGACCGGCGAGGCCGTCAGCGCCGGCTTCGCCTGGGGTCACCGCAACAAGCTCAGCGCCGGGATCAACCTCCGCTCGCCCGAAGGGCTGGAGCTCTTCAAACGGCTCGCCGCCGACTCCGACGTGATCCTGTCCAACTTCAAGCCCGGCACGCTGGAGTCGCTGGGGCTCGGCTACGACGTCATCAGCGAGCTCAACCCCCGGATCGTCATGGCCGACAGCAGCGCCCTGGGCCCGACCGGGCCGTGGAGCCGCCGCATGGGGTACGGCCCCCTCGTACGCGCCTCCACCGGGCTGACCGGGCTCTGGCGTGACACCGGCGTGGAGGCGGGGTTCTGCGACGGCATCACCATTTATCCGGACCATCTCGCCGCACGGGTCGGCGCCGTCGCCGTGCTGGCCGTCCTGATCCGGCGGCGGCGTACCGGGAAGGGCGGCACGGTCAGCGTCTCCCAGGCCGAGACCATCCTCACCCAGCTGTCCACGAGCCTGCTGCGCGAGTCCCTGGAGCCCGGCTCCTTCACCGCCCACGGCAACAGCGGCGAATGGGACGCGCCCCAGGGCCTCTACCCGTGCGCGGGCGACGACGAGTGGTGCGTGGTGAGCGTCGACGGCGACGAGCAGTGGCGGAGCCTGTGCGGCGTCATCGGCCGCGCCGACCTGCTCGCCGACGCGCGGCTCGCCACCGCCGCGGGCCGCCGCGCGCACCGCGGGCTCGTCGACGCCGCCGTGACCGCGTGGACGTCGGACACCCCGCCCCGCGAGGTCATGGAACGGCTGCAGGCGGCGGGCGTGCCGGCCGGGGCGATGCAGCGGGTGATCGAGTACCTCGACGATCCCCAGCTCGCCGCCCGCGGCTTCCTGCGCGAGATGCGCCACCCGCACATCGGGCACGCCATGCGGACCGAGAACGGCCCGGCGACCTTCGGCGGGGTGGCCGACCCCGAGCTGCGCCCGGCGCCGCTGGCGGGGGAGCACACCCGGACGGTGGCCGCGAAGCTGCTCGGCCTGGCCGAACCGGAGATCCAGGCGCTCATCGAGGCGGGCGTACTGGAAGAACCAGCTGAAGGAGTTGACCATGGGTGAGCCCGCCGCGCTCGTCGAGCGCCGCGACCACACGATGTTGATCACATTCAACCGGCCCGAGGCGCGCAACGCGGTGAACGGGGCCCTGACCCGCGCCGTCGGCGAGGCCCTGGACGAGGCCGACGCCGACACCGGGATCCGGGCCGTGGTGCTGACCGGGGCCGGGGACAAGGCGTTCTGCGCCGGTGCCGACCTCAAGGAGGTGGCCCGAGGGGAGTTCTCCACCGAAGGGTTCAAACCGCACTGGGGCTTCGCCGGGTGCGTGACGCATCCGATCGCCAAGCCCGTCATCGCCGCCGTCAACGGGTTCGCGCTCGGCGGCGGCACCGAGATCGCCCTGTGGGCCGACCTGGTGGTGGCCGCGGAGAGCGCCCGGTTCGGTCTTCCCGAGGTCAAGCGCGGCATCATCGCCGGCGCGGGCGGCGCGTTCCGGCTGGCCGCGCAGCTGCCGGCCAAGGTGGCCATGGAGATCCTGCTGACCGGCGAGCCCGTGACCGCCGCCGAGGCCCTGCGGCTCGGCCTGGTCAACCGGGTCGTGCCGCAGGATCAGGTGGTGCCCGCCGCGCTCGCGCTTGCCGAGACGATCGCCGCCAACGCGCCGCTCGCCGTACAGGCCAGCAAGCGGATCGCGCGGGGCATCGCGGACGGCACGGTCGCCTCGGAACAGGCCGCCTGGGAGCGGACCGCCGCCGAGGGTGCCGCGATCATGCGCTCCGCGGACGCGCAGGAGGGGCCGCGCGCCTTCGCCGAGAAGCGCGCCCCTGTCTGGGAGGGCCGATGACCATGACGATCAACAGGGCGCCCGTGATCGCCGGTCTCGGCATCACCGAGATGGGCAAGGTCTACGGCAGGACCGCCCCCGAGTTCGCCGCCGAGGCCGTCCGGCTCGCCGCCGCCGACGCAGGGATCGACCTGCACGAGGTGGACGGGCTGCTGACCAACACCGGCATCACCGGCGACGTCGGCCTGGGCCTCCAGCGCGACCTCGGGCTGCGCCACCTGCGCCTGCTGTCGGAGGTGCAGGCGTACGGCTCGTCCGCCGGAGCCATGGTCCAGTACGCCGCCATGGCCGTGATGTCCGGCATGGCCGACATCGTGGCCTGCGTCTTCGCCGACGCCCCGCTGAAGGACAAGTCGGCAGGCGGCGGCGCCGCCTACGCCGCCGCGGGCCGGCGGCCGACCGGCTGGCAGGGCCTGACCGCCGCCTCGGGCATCTACAGCGCCAACACCATGTACGCGCTGGCCGCCCGCAGGCACATGCGGACGTACGGCACCACGAGCGAGCAGCTCGGCCACATCGCCGTCGCCCAGCGCGCCTGGGCGGCCGGGAACCCCCTGGCCCAGCTGCGTGACCCGATCACCGTCGAGGACCACCAGAGCTCCAGGTGGATCGCCGAGCCGTTCCACCTGCTCGACTGCTGCCTGGTCAGCAACGGCGGCGTCGCGGTCCTGGTCACCTCCGCCGACCGGGCCGCCGGGCTCGCGCAGCCCGCCGTCCACCTCCGCGGCTGGGGCCAGGCGCACCCGGGGTACGTCATGGGCAGGGACAGCGAGTTCGGCCTGGTCAGCGGCGCGGCCCTGTCGGGTCCCACGGCGCTGAAGATGGCCGGGATCACGATCGCCGACATCGACGTGGCCGAGCTGTACGACTGCTACACCTACACCGCGCTCATCTCGCTGGAGGACTACGGCTTCTGCGCCAAGGGCGAGGGCGGCCCCTTCGTGGCGAGCGGCGTGCTCGGACCGGAGGGGAGCCTGGCCGTGAACACCGGCGGCGGCCAGCTCTCCTCCTACTACATGTGGGGCATGACCCCGCTGTCCGAAGCCGTCATCCAGGCCCGCGGCCACGGCGGCGACCGCCAGGCGCCGCGAAACGACATGGTGCTGGTCAGCGGCAACGGCGGCATCCTCGACCATCACTCCACCCTGATCCTCAGCCCGCACGCCCGATAGGAGCACGCCGATGCCTGTGGGAATCGTCCACCGCGACGCGGCCACCGCCGCGTTCTTCGACGGCACCGCCCGTGGCGAACTGCTGATCCGGCGCTGCGGCGCCTGCGGCGCCCACTCCGCGCCGCAGGCGCGTACGTGCCCGCAGTGCGCCTCACCCGAGCCGTCCTGGACGGCCGCGGCCGGAACGGGCGTGGTGGTGAGCTGGTCCGTGGTGCACGCCAAGGGCGGGCCGCCGTTCGTGGTCGGGATCGTCGAGCTGGGCGAGGAGCCGTGGATCCAGGGCCGGATCGTCGAGGTCGCGCCTGAGGACGTGTACGGCGGCATGCCCGTACGCGTCGCCTTCGAGCGCCCCGAAGGGGGAGAGGCGGTCCCCGTGTTCCACCCGGCGTGAGCCTGCGCGGGGGCTCGTCGGGGGCCCGCGCAGGGCCGATACCCTGGCCGGGTGGACATCCAGCAGCTCCGCTACTTCATGGTCGTGGCAGAAGAGCTCCACTTCGGCCGCGCCGCCGAGCGGCTGCACGTGACGTCCTCCCCGCTCAGCCGGCGCATCCGCGAGCTGGAGAAGGAGCTCGGCCACGACCTGTTCGACCGGCGCTACCACCAGGTCGAGCTGACCTCCTTCGGGCGGACGTTCCTCGATCCCGCCCGCGACGTCCTGGCCCGCTTCGACGCGCTGGCCGAGCTGGCCGCCGGGGCCGCCCCACCGCCGGCGGTCGTGCGCGTGGGGGCCACGCCGCTCGCCCCCACCCAGGTCCTGGACCTGGTCCTGGAGACGTTCGCGGAGGTCAGCCCGGGGACCGAGCTCCCGGTGACCCTGGAGCCGTCCGCGGGGCTGCTCGGCCTGCTGGCGGCGCGCAAGCTGGACATCGCCGTCGTCCACCTGCCCGTGGACGCCGGCGGCCTCGGCAGCCTCGCGCTCGCGGAGTACCGCTTCGCCGTTGCCATGCGCGCCGACGACCCTCTCGCCGGCCGTCCCAGGCTCACCCTCGCCGACCTCACCGACCGGCAGATGCTGCTCACCTCGCACAAGGTGCACCCGCTGGTGATGAACGGGCTCCGCGACCACCTGCGGGCGGGCGGCGTCACCCAGATCCGTGAGCTGCCGCACAACGACGCGGTCCAGGTCGCCGCGCACGTCACTCATTCCAGAGCCCTGTCGCTGACCACGCTCAGCACCATCTCGGGCCGCATCTTCGGCGAGGCGGGCCTCGTCCTCGTGCCGCTGCACGATCCGGATCTCCACTTCCGGCTCGGCGTCGTCTGGCCCGCGAACGCGGAAGCGCGCGGCGGCCCGATCGCGAAAGTCCTCGACGCGCTGCGCGCGCGTCACGGCGACCCCCTCGTCATCCTCTGAGGACGTTCGCGAGGCGACCGAGGCGACAGGGCTCCTCGGCGGTCAGCCGGAGAGCACGAACCCCGGATAGCCGTCCGCCGTGACCTGGTCGCATTTCTGCCGGTACGCGCCGACGCCGCCGACGTACGGCATGAACACCCGGGGCTTGCCCGGGATGTTGGCGCCCATATACCAGGAGTTGGCCCGCATGTAGAGCGTGCGGGCGGCGACCTCGTTCACGTGGTCGACCCAGGCGTCCTCGGCCGGCGGGTCGGCGTCGATGGTGGCGGTGCCGCCGGCCCGCAGCCGCTCCACGCAGTCGGCGATCCAGTCGACGTGCTGCTCGATGGAGACCATCATGTTGCTGAGCACGGACGGGCTGCCGGGCCCGGTGATGGTGAACATGTTGGGGAAGCCCGCCGTCATCAGCCCCAGGTACGTACGCGGCCCGGCCTCCCACTTGCGCCGCAGCGACAGGCCGCCCCTGCCGGTGATGTCGATGCCGAGCAGCGGACCGGTCATGGCGTCGTAGCCGGTGGCGTACACGATCATGTCGGCGGCGTACTCGGCGTCGGCGGTGCGCACGCCGGTCGGGGTGATCTCCTCGATCGGCGCGGCACGCACGTCGACCAGGGTCACGTCGGGGCGGTTGTAGGTGGCGTAGTAGCCGGTGTCGATGCAGATCCGCTTGGTGCCGATGGGATGGTCCTTGGGCGCCAGCAGCTCGGCCACCCGCGGATCCGTGACGATCTCGCGGATCTTCTCACGGACGAACTCGGCGCTGATCTCGTTGGCCGCCGGATCGATCGCGGTGTCGCCATAGGCGCCGAGGAAGCCCACGCCGCCCCTGGCCCAGCGGGTCTCGAACTCCCGCAGCCGATCCTCCTCCGTCGCCTCCAGCGCCGACGCGGTGTTGGAGGTGCCCATGACGCCGGAGGCGGAGGTGCGCATGCCGGCGCGGAGCTCGGCGTAGTTGGCCTTCACCCACTGCGCGTACTCCGGCTCCATGGGCCGGTTCCAGGCCGGCAGGCTGTAGTTGGCGGTGCGCTGGAACACCGTCACGTGCTCCGCCGGCTCGGCGATCACCGGGATGGCCTGGATGCCGGAGGAGCCGGTGCCGATGACGGCGACCCGCTGCCCGGTGAAGTCCACGCCCTCGTGCGGCCACCGCCCGGTGTGGTGGCTGGGCCCCCGGAAGGAGCCGGCACCGGGGAAGTCGGGTATCCGGGCCGCAGACAGGCAGCCCACGGCGGTGATGAGGTACGTCGCCGACACGTGCTCGCCGCGGTCGGTCTCCACGCGCCACAGGTTCGCGCGCTCGTCGTAGCCGGCGCGGGTCACCCGGGTCTCGGACTGGATGTCCCGGCGCAGGTCGAAGCGGTCGGCGACGTGATTGGCGTAGAGCAGGATCTCCGGCTGGGACGGGTAGCGCTCGCTCCACTCCCATTCCTGCTGGAGCTCCTCGTCGAAGGAGTAGGAGTACTGCATGCTCTCGACGTCGCAGCGGGCACCCGGGTAGCGGTTCCAGTACCAGGTGCCGCCGACGCCGTCGCCGGTCTCGAAGACGCGGACGGTCAGGCCCAGGCCGCGCAGCTTGTGCAGCATGTACATGCCGGCGAAGCCCGCGCCCACGACGACGGCGTCGTACCTCATCGCAGGCTCCCGTCGATCGCCTCGACGACCATGGTGATCGCCGCCGCGCTGCCCGGCAGCACGTTCACCATCGTGAAGAAGACATGCATCTGGCCCTCGAACCGCTTGAACAGCACCGGGACGCCGGCCTCGCGCAGCCGCCGCGCGTACGCCTCGCCCTCGTCCCGCAGCACGTCGTGCTCGGCGGTCAGCACGACGGCCGGCGGCAGGCCCGACAGGTCCCGGGCCCGCAGCGGGGAGGCGTCCGGGTTCGCCCGCGTGGCCGGGTCGGGCGCGTAGTGGTCCCAGAACCAGATCATGCTGTCGCGGCTCAGCATGAGCTGGTTGGCCGGGTCGGTGTAGGAGGCGGTGTCCAGGTCGTGGTCGGTCACCGGGTAGACGAGGACCTGCAGCGCGATGGCGGGGCCGCCCTCGTCGCGGCTGCGCTGGGCCACGACGGCCGACAGGTTGCCGCCCGCGCTGTCCCCGGCCACGATGATCGGCAGGTCCGGCTCCTTCGCGGCGGCCCAGCACAGCGCGTCGTAGGCGTCGCGGGCCGCCACGGGATACCGGTGCTCGGGGGCGAGCCGGTAGTCGACCAGGACGACGGCGCAGCCCGTCCGGTGCGCCAGCGTCCGTCCCAAGGTGTCGAACTCGTCGAGCGCGCCGATGACCCAGCCGCCACCGTGGTAGTACACGATCACCGCTCTCGGGTCCTCCACCGGGACCAGCACGCGTGCGCCGAACGATCCGCCGTCCGCCGCCTGGATCACCGCTTCCTCCACGCGGGCCATCTCCGGGCCCTTGCCGTACAGGTCGCCGAGCGCGCCGCCCATGGCGCGCGCCTCCTCGGGTGTCATCTCGTGCAGCGGCTTGCCGCCTGCTTCGCTCATCTGCTTGAGGAACTGGGCCGTCGCGTCGTCAAGGGACATGGAAGGTCACCTCACCGGGGCCATGGAGTGATCGGCATCACTTCGACTCAAGCACCGCAACGCCACCAGGTCCACACGCGGCCAGGCGTAAAGGTTGGCGGCCGCCCCCCCAACCACCAGGGCGCCACCCCGCAAAGGCCCGCGGGGCCCT
>NZ_JBSGFQ010000162.1:0-22883 GCF_053603495.1 Nonomuraea sp. NPDC004186
CCGCTCGCCATCGGTCAGATGCAGCGGCTCCACCTTCGGTCCCGGACGCCCCATAACCATGAACACTAGACGAATTACTGACTCAGGACACTAGGGATGTCCTGAAGATCTTGATGGGTGGGTCGGCATGAGCTGGTTCACCCTCTTTGCTATGCAGGGATCGGTTTGAGAGTCCAGATGCCGCTGGTGTGGGTGAGTCCGAGGTTGATCAGGCGGCGGAGGTTGAGAGCGGCGGCGCGGTGGTGGAGCCAGCGGTCGTTGGCGTAGGCGCCGCGGTAGCGCAGGCGCCGGTTGCCGCGGGCGACCAGCCAAGCCACGGCGCGTTCGACCATGGGCCGCCAGCGCCGGTAGTCCTCCTGTCAGGCGGGATCGGTGGCGGCCTGGCGGCGAGCGGCGGCCTGCAGATCATGGTGCGGGCGGATCGTCACCACACGGCCGGTCTTAAGAGCACCACGCCACCGAAAGCCGTGATCTGCGCAAAAGAAGTCATGGCGATCACCTTACGAGCACCGGCCATAGATCAAGCCCGGCCGTTCGCCGTAACACCATGATCTCCACAAGGGCTTGGCCGGCGGCCAGGGGGAGCATCAGCGGGATTCCCCTGTCCAGGCTTACGGTCCGCCAGGGGCGAACGGCCGGCGCGGCGCGATGGCTGGTCGCGGGGTATCAGGGCCCGAACTTGAAGATCGCTGAGCGTGCTTTCTCCGCCACCAATCAAGATCTTTACTCCGAGCTTACCTACATGTCATGATCACTCCGTTTTGTCGCTTTTGTATTGAAAGGCCTGAGTGAACACACCACGTACAGCGTCCGGTTTATCTAACCGGACGCGCCGGCGCGCTGCCCTGATCGCGGCTGTGACGTTGCCGCTCTCGCTGATGAGCGCGCCCGCGATCGCACAGACCCCCACCCCACCCCCCACGACGTCACCCCCCAGCACCCCCGCGACGCCGACCGGAAAAGCACTGGCGCAGGCCAAGAAGGAGAACCGGCGCGTCGAGGTCGAGTCGATGCGCTCGGAGAGCACCACCTTCTACGCCAACCCGGACGGCAAGACGGTCCGGATGGAGCTCAGCACCCAGCCAATCCGGAAGAGGAACGCCGACGGCAAGGGCTTCACGCCGATCGACACCACCCTCGTCAAGGCGGACGGCTCCATCAAGCCCAAGGCCGCGCTCGGCGACCTCGTCCTGTCCGCAGGCCGGGACAAGACCCTGCTCAAGAGCCGGGCGGCCGAGGCTGAAGCAGCGGCCGACGGCGCCACGGCGAAGATCACCACACCTTCGACACTGCCTGAGCCGCAACTGAAGGGCAACACCGCCACCTACCCGGGCGCCTACGGCAAGGGCCGCGACCTGATGGTCACCGCGGACGCGACCGGCTTCCGGCAGCGCATCACCATCGCCGAACGGCCCGCCGGCCAGGTCTCCTTCCAAGTGCTGATGGACCTCCCCGAGGGACTGTCGTTCCGGAAGAACGCCGCCGGCCGGCCCGTCATCGTGGGCAAGGACGGCAAGACGCTCACCGAGATCCGACCGACCCTGCTGCAGGACGCCAAGGCCGACGCCGGCGCCCCGCTCGACGCGGGCAAGATCGGTAAGGCCGCCGTCACGCTCGCCGACGACGGCAAGACCCTGGTGTTCACGCCGGACGCCGCGTTCCTGGCCGACCCTGCGACGACCTACCCGGTGACGCTGACCGCCGCCGCGTCGGACTGGTGGGAGGGGCACACCGGCCAGTGGCGGCTGGACGGCGGCGCCATGGACACCTGGATCAACGACTATGACTACAAGGATAGCTGGGACACCTTCACCCAGACCCAGATCGTGGTCGGCAAGTCCTACGCCAGCGACATCGCCAAGCGCTGGCGCGGCTACCTGAAGTTTCCCGACATCCCTGCCGAGTTCGCGGGCAGCGAGGTGGACAACGCCGACCTGCACCTGTGGAACTACCAGTCCAACGAGTGCGGCCTGTCGGTCGGCACCGGCATCACGGCGCGGCAGATCACGTCCACCTGGGACGAGACGACGCTGCACTGGAACAGCCAGCCGTCCGTCACCAGCACGGGCGCGGACACCGAGTACGGCGGGCGCCTACGGCGACGACTGCACCGGCTCCATGGCCTATGCCTGGAACCTGACCCACACGCTCAACAAGATCGTCCAGTCGTGGATCGACGGTGCCACCAACTACGGTATTCAGCTCACCGCCGGCAACGAGTCCGAGCTGCGCAACTGGCGGCGCTACACCTCCGAGGACGCCGGCGGCTGCACGACCACGCCGCTGGAGGATTGCAAGTTCCAGCAGCACCCGCCCATCCTCACCGTGGACTTCCTGATCCCCGAACCCCCGGTCATCGAGGACTTCTTCTTCACCTCACCGGATCCGATCACGAGCTTCCCCTCCTACGAGGAGGCCCGCGCCAGGTCGATCTACGTGCCCGAAGTCGGCGACCAGGCCTCGATCAGCGACGCGCTCGCCGCTCAGATCGCGGGACAGCGTGACGGCGAGGCGTACGAGGTCCAGACGGATCAGCTCGACCTCACAGAGGAAGGCCACGAGGGCGACGGCGAGGACACCCGGGCGCCGACGGTGGTCTCCGTCGAGCCTCCGGACGGAGCCGTGGACGTGCCCGTGGAGACGACGCTGAAGGTCACCTTCCACGAGCCGGTCGAAGACGCCGTGCTGATCCTCAAGGACGCAGGCGGCGCCGAGATCACGGGAGCGGTGACGTATGACGGCACGAAGACCGTCGCCACCTTCACCCCAGAGCGGGCGCTGAAGGGAGGAACCACTTATACCGCCACGGTCTCGGGGGCGATCGACGAGCGGGAGAACGCCATGAACCCCCACAGCTGGTCTTTCACCACCGAGAGGCGGGCCGCGGCAACCTGGACGTTCAACGAGGGGAACGGCCGTACGGCCGCCGACTCCTCGGGCAATGGTCACGACGCGAGCCTGAACGACACCGCGCAATGGATCGCCGGCAAGAACGGAAACGCGATCTCCAATACGCCGTCGCAGGCGCGGATCGCCGCCTCCCGGGCAGCGGCCCAGCAGGGCAAGGCCGTCGAGGTCGCCGACGAGACCACCTCGACCAGCATCACCCACGCGCAGCCGGACGGGAAGACGTTCAAGACCGAGGTCACGGCCGGTCCGGTACGGGCCAGGCAAGGCGGCGGCTGGGTGCCGATCGACACCACCCTGGTCGAACAGGGCGGCAAGCTGCGGCCCAAGACCCTCGCCGAGGGCGCGGTCGTGGACATCTCCGCCGGTGGCACGGATCCGTTCGTGAAAATGTCCGCCGATGGCAAGTCGTACGCGCTGCGCTGGCCGACACCGCTGCCCAAGCCGACGGTCAAGGGCAGTGTGGCCACCTACACCGACGCGGCGGGGGCCGGGGCGGATCTGGTGGTGACGGCGTTGCCGAGCGGGTTCCGGCATGAGGTGGTGCTGCGCCAGCGGCCGTCCAAGCCGCTGGAGCTGCGAATCGGCGTAGACGACGAGGGCCTGACCCTAAGCGAGGGCAAGGACGGCCAACTGCTGCTGAAGGGCACGGACAAGAAGACGGTCGCCACCGGGACTCGGCCGATCATGTCGGACGGCAGCGCCAAGGGTCTTCCGGCCACGCACGGCCAAGCCGACACGGACGTGGTCACCAAGAAGGGCCGTACGGATCTGGTGGTCAAGCCGGACCAGGCGTTCTTCCAGGTCACCCCCTCCCAAGTGATCGACGGGGTCACCGTGGCCACTAGCCTGACCCCGACCCTGCGGGCCACGGTCACCGACCCCGTCGCGCAACCGCTGCGGGCCGAGTTCGAGATCGAGCACGACCCGGCCGCACCCGACGGCCAGGGCACCGGCCAGATCTGGACCGGCGCCGTGGACAACGCCGACTCCGGCACTCAGGTTACGGCCATCGTTCCCGACGGGGAATTCGCCGACGGGTGGAAGGTGCGCTGGCGCGTCCGCGCGGTCAACACGGCCACCACGGTGGGCTCGCCGTGGTCGGACTGGCAGGCCGTGAGCGTGGACGTGCCGGACCCGGTCTCTGAACCGGCCGTGGGCGCGCTGCAGGTCACCCCATCCGAGCAGGTGGACGGAACCACCGTCACCCCCACCCGCACCCCGGCGCTGCTCGTCCAGGTGATCGACCCGGCGGGCAAGCCGCTGCGGGTCGAGGCCGAGATCGAGCACGACCCGGCCGCGACCGGGCAGGGCAGCGGCCAGATCTGGGTCGGTGGCGCCGACAACGTCCCGGCCGGCACCCAGGCGAGCATCGCCGTCCCGGCCGACACGCTCACCGACGGCTGGAAGGTGCGCTGGCGGGCCCGCGCGGTCTCGGCCACCGCCGCCTCGGCCTGGTCGGACTGGCAGTCCTTCACCGTCAGCCTGCCCAGGCCCACCGCCACCGGCCTGACCATCACACCGTCCAAGGTGGTGGACGGCGTCATGGTGACCACCAGGCTCACCCCCACGCTGCAGGCCACCCTCACCCACCCGACCGGCCAGGCGGTCCGAGCCGAAGCCGAGATCGAGCACGACCCGGCCGCTCCCTCCGGGCAGGGCAGCGGCCAGATCTGGGCCGGCGCCGTGGACGACGTCGCCTCCGGCACCCAGGCGGGCATCGCCGTCCCGGCCGGCACGCTCACGGACGGGTGGAAGCTGCGCTGGCGGCTGCGCGCCCTCACCGGTGACGCGTCCTCGGCCTGGTCGGATTGGCAGCAGGTCACCGTGGACGTCACCCAGCCGGGCGAGGAACCCCTAGCCCAAACCACCGGGCCGGTGATCCGCACCGACCAGAGCTTCACCGCCGCCGCCTGGCTGCGCTGGAGCGACAAGGACGGCGACTACACCGTCGTCGAGCAGAAGGGCACCCACCAGGCGCCCTTCCGCCTCGGCAACGAACCTCTGCACGGGCTGGTCTTCACCTTCACCGGCGCCGATGCCGCCGATGCTACGGTCGAGGGAGTGCTCTCCGACGTCGAACCGCCGGTCGGCGAGTGGTTCCACCTGGCCGGCGTTTACGACGCGGCGGCCAAGACCACCTCGCTGTACCTGAATGGCAACCTGGTCAAGACCTCGCCGGTGAGCTTCGCGACGTGGCACGCGGACGGCGCGATGACGCTGGGCAGCAGGATGCGGGGCGACCTCGATGAGGTGAACCTGTTCCAGCAGCCGCTCGGCGCCGATGAGGTCGCCGCTCTCCTGACGAACCCCGCGACCGCGGCGAGCCGGCCGGCGGCGCCCTCCGCGGCGCCCTCCGCGGCGCCCTCCGCGGCGCCCTCCGCGGCGCCCTCGGCCGCGCTTGTCGACGGCGACTTCGATTACGAGCACCCGTCGTTGGAGGAATGCCACGCCACCCAGAGGGCGCCCAGATTCACCGATTCCTACTCGCGCATGCAGGAACGCCCCTACAACGCATGCTGGACCGCGTGGATCGGATACACGGGATGGGAAGAGGAGGATGACGACGGCGTCAAGAAGCGCAAGCCGGCTGCCTGGACCCTGCTGTTCCCGCCGCAGCTCCGCATCCCTGCCATGCTGGTGAATCAGTTGCACCCCGGCGACGTGTTCTCCTTCCGCGCGACCTGGGTGGCGCACAGCTATCTGGGCAGCGCCAACGGAAGAGAGGTCTACGAAGGGGGTGACAGCACCAACGGTCTGCGCCCGCAGAACATGAAGTTCTGGCTCAAGTTCTCCGATTTCGGGATCTACAACACCGGCATACGTCGCTCCGAACTGGATGACGAGCTGGAGGACATGCAGCTCCAGTTCGGTCTCAGGACGTCGCCATCCTGCAAGATCACACAGGGCACGGCGACTCAGAACAAGACGATCAAGGCCTGGCGCGGAACGTACCTCGAATACCTGCTCGAGGCGTCCAAGCCGGAGGCCGGCAAGAAGGACAACGTCGTGTGCTCCGTCATGCCGGCGATCACCGCGTACGAGGGCAAGAAGGGCGACCTGCCTCTGTGGGACCAGGAGCTCCTCAGTACGAAGGGTAAACGGCTGGGCGTGGTTCGATGGGGGCACGGAGTCCCCGCGAACGACCTATGGGCGCCCAGTTTCCGCTGTGACTGGCGCGAGCTCAGGGGCCACAACTTCGGCGGCTGCATCTACATCAGAGCAGACAGGGTCTTCACGATGTCCAAGACCAAGAATCACAATTTCCGGGAGGTCATCGCCCACATCGAGAAGGCTCTGGACCAGGGCAAGAACGCGGACACCAATCCGCCGTACCGCCTGGGAGACACGACCGCCGATCGGGACGACGAATATCCGCCGGCGCGGGAGAAGACGGGCACTGAGCGGTTCAAGTCCATTCCAGGGAATTACGCGGCGGCGCCGGGCACCACTGCGGGCCTTCCTCTATGGAGAGGGACCGACGGGAACGACACCGTCAACCGGAGAGTGTTCTCCGGGCATCGGTTCTGGGTGCACAAGGGGACGGATCGCGAGTTCTACATGGGCGACGCATGGGGTTCCAACTACTGCAAGTATTACAACGAAGAAATGTACGACGAGCGCGGGATCGGAGCAACGCGGTGTGATGAATACCCGTTCGCGTCCACGCAGGAAGGTGCGGCCAAGGACCGGTTGAATTATTCCGTGCAGGCGGTCTGGACCAGCCACAACGATAGGCACGGAGCGGCGCTCCAGGACTTCTACAGCCAGTATCGTCTGCTCACCTACAACCCGGACCACAGCGTGTCCAGCGAAAGTCCGTTCTGGGTCAAGATCGTGGACTAAGAGTCAGACGGCCTGGATAGAGTTAGCGATATCTCAGGCGGGGTTGCCGAGACGAAGGCCCGGCAACCCCGCGCTGCGTCTGGAGGTAGGAGAGATGGCGGACCTGGCTCAGGAGTACCCGCTTGAGGATCAGTGGGGCCTGCTGGTCGAACACCGGATTGAGTATCTCTTTCACGGGCTCTGGGTGGAGAGCGGAAACGTAGACGAGGTGAGCGCGCTTCTTCGGGTTGACCCTGACTCGCGTCAGGAATGCAGCCTCGAGGCGGCCACGGAGGCGTTCCAGACCTCATCCGGGGAAATGGTCTGGATAGGTGCGCACTCGGCCGGATGGACGCACATTCTCGCCCGCGGGCTCTACCCGTACCACCCCGCCATACGGAACCTGGGAAAGCGACGCGTCCTTGAGATCCGCTACAACGACCATCTCAAGGAACTCGAACCGGTGAACCTCTACTACGACGGGGAACAGGTCGGGGACGTCACTCCGCCGTACGAGGAAGGCGGAGACATGGATCTTCCCGACTATCGGCCGTACGCGAGCGGGATCGCGCTCGGCGATTCGCTCGACCTCAGCCGGTGTGTGCACCTCATGTTGTGCATGGTCGGCCGGATCACCGGGCGCTTCCTCGACCGGGAGTGGGTCACTTCCACCAGGGCCCTCTACCGAATCCCCGAAGGGACCTGGCAGGAGTCGTGGTGACGGCTCGGGGGCCGAGGACGGGAGTCGCGAAGGCCGGAATGTCGCGGCCCGGCCGGCGATCTTCTGCGTAGGCAAGGTCTCCGGCGACCCGCAGCATGTGCGGAGCCGCCCGGCCGCGCCATCCGAACCGGCAGGTCGACGCCGGGGGCAGCTGGTCGTGGCCGGGCGGCTCCGTGTCGAGCAGGTCGATCAGCACGTCGGCCGTCTCACCTCGGTCAACGCTTGCGGCGCCACTTCTTGAAGATGCTCCGCAGGGTCAGCAGCACGATCGCGACAATCTGGCCGCCGAGAGCCATCCAGTTGTAGTCGAGGGCGGGCTGCCACTGCGCGTCGCCGTCCACCTGGCCTCCGCCACCGCCACCGCCATGGGTGACTCTGGCCACGGGGATGTCGACCACGTCGCCATGCTGGATCGGTTCGCCGAAGACGCGTTGGACGGTCGCGGCGTCCTTTGACCGTTCCACGAGCTCGAGAATGTACGGCTCCCACTTGATCAGGTGCTGCTCCTTGACCATCAGCGCGGCCAAAGGCAGGGTTGACTGGATCGCCCGAAGGCGGTGGAGCAGAGGGCCCTGACCGCTGAGCGGTCGTCGAGGGGAGGGCTGGCCAGGGCGTGCGGACGCCAGTGGCGCGTGTCACAGCGCCGAGCGGCATCCGGCGCTCCTTCCTTGCCGTGTCCCGTCCGAGCGCCCGGCTCGGAATCTCTTCATGGAGCAGGGAGCTCGCCCGGCCGGATGGTACGTAAGGAGCGGCCGGGGGAGGTTTCCCCGTTGGCCAACAGCGCGCGGTGTGGCGGCCCGTGAGGTCGCGCTGTGACGTGATCCATGCAATCGGATACCGGGCCCTGGTGTGAACGGCGTGACCTGGGCGTCTACCCCGTCCGACGGTAGACGGCAAGCCCCGGCCGGTCTGGTCTTCGCTGAACGCCACCCAAGCCGGAGCTGTTGGCCTGAACGAGCTCACCCATCCTTTTCCGACACATAGCCGTAAAGCAGGCGCGACGGGGATGCTCGGTGACATGCTCGCGTCCATGGACATGAGGGACAGCACTTCCACGACTCCGGACGACCTCTCCGGCCTTGGTGCGGGCAGTGAGCGTCTCCGTCTCGTTCATGAGGCGATCGATGCCTGGCGGGCCTGCGGTCGCCTCCCGCGAGCCGGGCACCCGGATTCCCTGGGTTCGGCCGACGCGCAGCCGTTCACCGAGGATTGCCATGCCCAGCACGATGCCGATGACCGGCTCGGCGGCGACCATGGCGGGCAACGAGATGCGCAGCGGGGCGGCGTCGAAGGCGCTCTGGTCGAGCAGGATGCCCAGCAGCGCGATCACGAGCAGGGTATATGGCAGCCAGCTGACCAGCAGCGCGCCCGGCTCGTGCCCCGCCCGCTCCAGGGTGACGAGCGAGTCGCGGGTCAGCACGTCCTGGACTCCGTATAGCATGCCCGCGGCTGCGGCCGGCAGCATCGCCTTGGCCGGCAGCGCCAGGCACGCGGCCGCCGTGCGGCCGTCCGAAGATCAGGAAAGTGGCCACTCCTCCGCTGACAAGCACCGCTCCCAGCCACTCCCATCCGCCGAGAAACTCCCGAGAGTTTTACTCAAGGGCTGCTACGACCGATTGGGCGGATTCTGCTGCGCGGTCTGCCCGGGCGGCTTCTGCCTAACCGCCTTTCGTGGCGGGGTTGTGCAGGAGGGACAGGACTGCCCGCTCGGTTGTCCCGTGGGTGGCCAGTTGGCCTTCCTCGGTGTCGGAGCCGAGTTTGGTCAGGGAACGGTCGATGGTGTGGCCGCGGTGATAGGCCGCGATCACGCGGGGGTCCACGTATGAGGCGCGGGCGACGGCGGGTGTGTTGTCCAGATAGTCGGCGACCTCGCGTATCACCCTGGTTACCGCTCGCCGGCGACCGGTCCTGCTCCGAGCCCTCACGGAGACGGCGAGGCCGACGGCTGCCAGGACGGTGGCATGCCAGGTACGGAAATCCTTGGCTGTCACCTCGAAGTCCATGGCCTTGCGCAGATAGTCGTTGATGTCGTCGCTGCGTACGTCGACCCAAGCGCCGTCAGCTTGGTAACGCAGCAGGTCCCCTTTCTCGCCAGTGCGGTGGAGGGCGATGACCACCTTGCACACGTCGGCGTCGCGCAGTTCAACTTCGCGCGCTTTGCCGCCCTTGGCGGGGTAGGAGAACATCACTCGATCTTTGTCACAGGTGACGTGCTCCATCCGGAGTGTGGCGAGGCCGAAGGTGTCGTAGGTTTCCCCGCCGACGCGGAAGAACCCGATGTCGAGCATCCGGGCCGCCGCTGCGAGCACCCGTTCGCGTGACATGTCGTGCCGGGTGAGGTGGCCAGCCACGCGCTCGCGGAAGCGCGGCAGCCGCTCGGCCATCTTCGCCACCCGGTCGAATTTGATCCGGTCCTGCTCGGCTGGCCACGCGTCGTGGTAGCGGTATTGCCGTCGTCCCGCGGCGTCGGTGCCGACCGCCTGGATGTGGCCGTCGGCTGAGCGGCAGATCCATACGTCATGCCAGGCCGGAGGCAGCACCAACGCTCTGATCCGGCCCAGGGTACGGTGGTCGCGGACCGGTTGCCCGCTCGCGTAAAAGTAACGGAACCCACGTCCCTTGCGCCGCCGGACGATTCCCGGCTCCGCGGGGTCACTGTGCCGCAGTTCGCTCACATCCGCTCCCGCGGACCATCGGTCAGCGCTCCCACGGCGGGTTGTCACCCATCTTCTCGTAGTAGCGGGCGAGGTGGGCTTTGACCCTGCCGACCTCATCTGTCGGGAGGTCGATGCCACCACGAGCGCCCTGCATGATGTTGCCGGCGGCCATGATGGCGCGCGGCACGGCCTTGAGCCTGCCGTCGACGACGTCGGCGATCAGCAGCTTGTAACTGGTGAAATTTTCGGGCTTGTCGCCGTCGTACCAGATATGAGCGTCGCGGTATGCGGCGTCCGGCTCATCCTCGGCGTCAGCCCAGTCACGCACCCGTTTGTCGGCGGCGTCACCGTCCCACGCGCGATCGCGGTCGGCAAGGGGCAGGTCCTGAAATCTGGTTACTGTCATACTCCATCGCCTGCCCGGCATGGGCACGGCAAACAGGATCCAGGACGACCGCATGGAGGCTGCAACCCGGTCACGTCCCTTCGGGGAATGATGAAGACGGGCTGTGGAGGACCGGCTACCCGGAGCGTTCGTGGTAAACGCAGCTTCCGCCGTCAGGAGCGCTGAGGCGTAGCCTGTATGGATGTGGCTCCTTGTATGAGGGGACACCGCCCTCGAGAAGGGCTGCACGCGTCTGACGATCGATACCGCCGACCTCGATTTCTGCGACTCCACCGGGCTGGAGGCCTTGCTCCAGGCGCAGAAGTGCCTCGTCGCAGCAGGTGGCAGCATGGTGCTGACTCATGTGCACGGCATGTTGCGCAGGGTCTTGGACATAACGGGACTGTCGAGGGTTTTCATGACTTCTCCATGACCGGCATCGGACGAAAGGTTCACTGCGGGCATTCGCCGAGCACGCCATCCCAGTCGTCGAGGAATCTCGTGATGCCGTACCGGGAGAGCGCCGCCGCGCGGGCGGCCTTGCCGTACCGGCCGGCCAGGGTGGGATCACCGACGAACTCCGACAGTGCCTCGACCAGCACGGACAGCTTGGTGGACAGCACCCCGGCCTCCTGCGGGACTGCCTCGATCGCCTCGGTGGCAGCGAGGGCGATGACGGGCAAGCCGATCATCATGGCTTCGATGAGCGAGAGGCCGAGCGAGGTCCACCGGTAGGGGTGCAGGTAGGCGCGCCGCTGGGCGATGGCCGCGTGCAGTTCGGCCTGTGGCAGGTCGTACGACGGGTACGGCAGATCTCCGGCCTTCATGCCGTACACGTCGAGTGGTACGTCGAAGGCGGCGAGCAGGTCGGTGCCCGCCACGCGCGTGCGCCGGACCGGTTCGTTGATCACCACGGCGGCCCGGGGCAGCTTTCCGGTGTAGCGGTGGCCGGGATCGATCACACCGTGCTCGATGACGCGGACGGGGGCGATGCCGTTGTCCCAGTACAGCGCGTTGAAGTGGGTGACGTGCACGAGCGGAATGGCTGACTGGCCGGCGAGCGGGTGCCGGGTGGCGGGTACGTCGCCCGTGGGGGTGTTGTGCTCGACGTAGATGCCGGGCACGGAGCCGCCGAGCCAGTCACGAGCCAGCTCGATCTCGTGCGGGCGCTGGTAGACGACGAGGTCGACATGCTCGTTCGCGAGCCTGTCCCAGGGCACCTCGCGTACCGAGGGGGGCCAGTCGAAGGTCCGCGCCCGCCCTCTGCCGTCGGCGTCGCGGCCAGGCGTGAGAGGGACGAGGTAGGTGTGACGGCCCTGGACGAATGAGGTGGTCCATGAGCCGTGCACATGCCAGACCAGGATTTTCATACGCGCCCTCTTTCAAGATTTCGTCGCGTCCGAAAAGCCCGGCCGCGGCTGGCCGTCGCGTCAACGTGAGAGACGGCTGCCCCTCCTACCTTGCGTTTAACGACCGCTGCGCTCGGTAGCGATTCCCCCATGAGGTTCCTTGGGATCAACGCGGTCTTCCACGACCCCGCCGCCGCCCTCGTGGTGGACGGCGAGGTCATCGCCGCCGCGGAAGAGGAGCGGTTCAGCCGGCGCAAGCATGGCAAGCGGCCCGTTCCGTTCTCGGCCTGGGAGTTGCCCGAGCAGGCCGCCGCCTGGTGTCTCGCCGAGGCCGGGTTGCGGCCCGAGAATCTCGACGCGGTCGCCTATTCTTACGATCCTTCGCTGGTGCGGCAGGAGACGGGCGCTCCGTGGGAGGACCTGCGCACCACGTACGCGACGAGGGCCCCGAGCTTCCTGGCCACGGCGCTGCCCGGGCTCGACCCGGCGCAGGTGCGGTTCGTGCCGCACCACGTGGCGCACGCGGCCTCGGCGGGGCTCGCGGCGCCGTTCGAGGAGTGCGCGGTCCTGGTGTGCGACGGCCGCGGCGAGTCCGTCTCGCACCTGGCCGGCCACTATCGGGACGGCGAACTGACCACGCTCGCCGCGCAGGAGCTGCCGCACTCGCTCGGCCTGATGTACGAGGAGGTCACCGAGCACCTGGGTTTCATGCGCTCCAGCGACGAGTACAAGGTCATGGCCTTGGCCTCCTACGGCACGCCCCGGCACCTCGACGTGCTGCGCGAACTGGTCACGGCCACGCCGGAAGGCGGCTTCAGGGTCGAGCCCATCGACTGGGGCGGCTTCGCCAAGAGGCTCGGCGGCGGGGAGAGGTGGACCGCCGACCACGCGGACTTGGCCGCCAGCGTTCAGACGCGGCTGGAGGAGGTGCTGCTCGACCTGGCCTGCTGGCTGCACGGCAGGACGGGCGCGCGGCGCCTGGCGATGGCCGGAGGCGTGGCGCTCAACTGCGTGGCCAACACCCGGTTGCTGGCCGAGGGGCCGTTCGAGGACATCTGGGTGCAGCCGGCCGCCGGCGACTCGGGCACGGCGCTCGGTGGTGCCCTGCACCTGGCCCAGGAGCACGGCGAGCCCGCCGCGCCCATGCGCGGCGCGGACCTGGGGCGCTGCTGGAGCGACGACGAGGTGGCCGCGTGGCTGGACGTCGCGCGCGTGCCGTACGCACGGCCGGAGAACCTGGCCGCCGAGGTGGCGGCGGCGCTGGCCGACGACAAGATCGTGGCCTGGTTCCAGGGCCGCAGCGAGTACGGCCCGCGCGCGCTGGGCCGGCGCTCCTTGCTGGCCCACCCCGGCCACGTCCGCAACACCGAGCGGCTGAACGACGTCAAGGGCCGGGAGCAGTTCCGGCCGGTCGCGCCGATGGTGCTGGAGTCCAGGGCGAGGGAGATCTTCGGCCGGGGCCCGGTGCCCTCGCCGTACATGCTGTTCGTCCATGACGTGCGGCCGGAGTGGCGCGAACGGATCCCCGCCGTCGTGCACGTGGACGGGACGGCCCGCATCCAGACCGTCTCGCCGGAGAGCGATCCGCTGATGGCCGGGGTGCTGGAGCGGTTCGAGGCGCTGTCGGGGTTGCCCGTCGTGGTCAACACCAGCCTCAACACGGCGGGACGGCCGATGGTCGACTCGCCGAGGGACGCGCTGGAGTGCTTCGGCTCCGCGCCGGTCGACCTGCTCGTGATCGGGCCGTTCGTGGTGCGGAGGCCGGCGTGATCACGGTGGTGATCCCCACGATCGGGCGGGCCTCCCTGGCCGACGCCATTCCGAAGGGCGTGCCCGTTATCGTGGTGGCGGACACCGAGCGCAGAGGACCCGCCGCGGCACGCAACAAGGGCTGGCGACAGGCACGGACGCCCTGGGTGGTCTTCCTCGACGACGACGTGGTGCCCGCCGAGGGGTGGCTGGAAGCGGTCATCAAGGACCTGGCGGAGCTGCCGGAGGACGTGGGCGGCAGCCAGGGCAGGATCCACGTGCCGCTGCCGGAGGGCCGCCGGCCGACGGACGCGGAGCGCAACACGGCCGCCCTGGCGAGCGCGGAGTGGATCACCGCGGACATGGCCTACCGGCGGACCGCGCTGGAGAAGGTCGGCGGGTTCGACGAGCGGTTCCCCCGCGCCTACCGGGAGGACGCCGATCTCGCGCTGAGAGTGATGGCGGCCGGCTTCCGGCTGGTCAAGGGGGAGCGGGTGACCCGGCACCCGGTGCGGGACGACGGGTTCTGGGCCAGCGTGCGGTTCCAGCGAGGCAACGCCGACGACGCGCTGATGCGCAGGATCCACGGGCCCGGCTGGCGGTCGCGGATCGGGGCGGGCGGGCTGCTGCCCAGGCATGCCGTCACGGCCGCGCTGGGGCTGTCCGCCGTCGCCATCGGCCTGGCCGCCGCGGTCAAGCGGCCCGGCGGCCGCACCGTGAAGGGTGCCGCGCTCCTCGCGGCGACGGGCTGGACCGCGCTCACCGCGCGTTTCGCGTGGGAGCGGGTCGCGCCGGGACCGCGAACGCCCGCCGAGATGATCAAGATGGTGGTCACGAGTGTGGTCATCCCGCCCGTCGCCTGCCTGCACCGGCTTCGCGGTGAGCTGAGGGAGCGCCGGTGAGTCGCGCCGTCCTGGTGGCTCGCCTGGACAGCATCGGTGACGTGCTGCTCGCCGGTCCGGCCGTTCGCGCGGTCAGCGCGTACGCCGGCCAGGTGAGCTTCCTGGCCGGTCCGCGGGGCAGGGCCGCCGCCGAGCTCCTGCCCGGTGTCGACCGCGTCATCGAGTGGCGGGCACCGTGGATCGACGCCGATCCTCCGCGCGTCTCGGGCGCGCACGTCGACAGTCTCATGAACGCGCTGCCCGACGCCGACGAGGCGGTGATCCTCACCTCTTTCCATCAGTCGGCGCTGCCGCTCGCGCTGTTGCTGAGGCTGCGCGGGGTTGGCAGGATCACCGCGATCAGTGAGGACTACCCCGGCTCGCTGCTCGACGTCAGAGTGCGGGTCGACGAGACCAGGCACCTGCCGGAGGCGGAGCGGATGCTGGCGGTGGCCAGAGCCGCGGGCTTCGAACCGGTCGACAGCGGCGCACTGGCCATCACTCCGCCGCCGCCGAGCCCGGTGGGCCCGCCCGGCTATGTCGTCGTCCATCCAGGAGCCACCGCGCCGGCCCGTGCCTGGCCGCCCTCCCGCCACCAGGAGGCGGTCGAGGCGCTGGCCGAGGAGGGCTTCGCGGTGGTGGTCACCGGTGGTCCGGACGAACGCGCGCTGACCGCTCGGGTGGCAGGACGTCACGCGATCGATCTCGGCGGGCTGACCAGCCTGCCGGAGCTGGCCGGCGTGCTCCGCGACGCCTGTGCGCTGGTGGCGGGCAACACGGGCCCCGCCCACCTGGCCGCGGCTGTCGGCACCCCGGTGGTCAGCCTCTTCTCCCCTGTGGTGCCCGCCGCGCGCTGGGCCCCGTACGGAGTGCGGTATGTGCTGCTCGGTGACCAGGAGGGGCCGTGCAAGGACACGCGGGCGCAGATATGCCCGATCGGTGGCCATCCGTGTCTGACGGGAGTCACAGCCGCGCAAGTCGTCAAGGCAGTGAGGGAACTGATCTCATGAAGATCGATCTCGTCTCCGAGCATGCCGACCCGCTGGCCGCGATCGGCGGAGTCGACGCGGGCGGGCAGAACGTCCATGTCGCCGCGCTCGCGCAGGCTCTGGCGCAGCGGGGTCACGACGTGGTCGTCCACACCCGGCGCAGCTCGTCCAGCCAGCCGGAGAGCGCGCCAATGGCCGCTGGGGTGCGGGTCGAGTACGTTCGAGCGGGGCCCGCCGTGCCGATACCGAAGGACGACCTGCCGACCTACATGCCCGCCTTCGCCGAGCAATTGGCACGTTCCTGGGCGCGGCGGGCACCGGACATCGTGCACGCGCACTTCTGGATGAGCGGCATCGCCGCGCTGCTGGCGGCGGGCCACCGTCCCGTCGTGCAGACCTTCCACGCACTGGGCACCGTGAAGCGGCGCTGGCAAGGTAGCGCGGACACCAGCCCGGCATGCCGGATCGACGCCGAGCGGCGGATCGGCCGCGCGGCGGCGGCAGTGCTGGCCACCTGCTCGGACGAGGTCGGCGAGCTGCGCGCCATGGGAGTGCCCGACCACGTCATCTCGATCGTGCCCTGCGGAGTGGACCTGGGCCGCTTCACCCCCGAAGGTCCGCGAGCGGCCAAGGGCACGCGCCCGCGGGTGCTCAGCATCGGCCGGCTGGTGCCGCGCAAGGGCGTCGACACCCTGCTGCGGGCGCTCCGCAAGGTGCCGGAGGCCGAGCTGCTGATCGCGGGCGGCTCCGCCGACGAGCCCGAGGCGGGCAGACTGTCGGGCCTGGCCACGGTCTACGGCCTGGCCGACCGGGTGAAGGTCCTCGGCAGCGTGCCGCACGACGAGGTTCCCGCACTGATGCGCTCGGCCGACGTGGTCGTCACCGTGCCCTGGTACGAGCCGTTCGGCATGGTGCCGTTGGAAGCGATGGCCTGCGGCGTGCCAGTGATCGCCTCGGCCGTGGGCGGCCATCTCGACACGGTCGACGGCTGCGGCGTGCTGATTCCGCCGCGCCGGCCACAGGCGCTGGCCCGGGCGCTGAAAGACCTTCTCGATGCCCCGGAACGGGCTACGGAGCTCGGCGCCGCAGGGGCGCGCCGAGCCAGGCAACGGTACGGCTGGTCGCGCGTGGCCGAGCAGACCGAGGCCGTCTACCGCGCCGTGCTGGGCGCCGAGGTGAGGGGGATGACATGCACAGGCACCTGACCATGTTGCGTGAGGCGCTGTCGATGAGCGCGGATCAGGCACCGACCGTGGAGGCGTGGGGGCGCAAGCTCGCGGCCGTTCTGGGCGGTGGCGGACGGCTGCTGGTGTGCGGAAACGGAGGCTCGGCCGCGGAGGCCCAGCACTTGACGGCCGAGCTGGTCGGCAGGTTCAAGGGGGAACGCCGCCCCTACGCGGCGATCGCGCTGCACGCGGACACCTCATCGGTGACGGCGATCTCCAACGACTTCGGCGCCGACGCCGTCTACGCCAGGCAGGTCTGCGCGCACGGCCGCCAGGGCGACGTGCTGTTGTGCCTGTCCACCAGCGGTGCCAGCGGCAACGTGCTGTCCGCGGCCCGGGCGGCGCGCGAGTGCGGACTGATCACCTGGGCCATGACGGGCAGGACGCCAAACCCGCTGGCAGCGATCAGCGACGAGGTGGTCGCGGTGCCCGCCACGGACACGGCCACCGTCCAGGAGGTGCACCTGGCCATGCTCCACCTCCTCTGCTACGCGATCGAGGAGGCGGGCGCGTGACCGGACCGCTGGTCGTCATCGGCGACATGCTGCTGGATGTCGACATCGAGGGAACCGCCGAACGGCTCGCACCGGACGCGCCCGTCCCCGTTGTCGACGTCGAGGCGAGACGTCCACGACCCGGCGGAGCGGGGCTGGCGGCGCTGCTGGCCGCCAGGGACGGAGCGGAGGTGGTGCTGGTCACGGCGCTGGCCGACGACGACAGCGGGCGCACGTTGCAAACCTTGCTGAACGGCCGGCTGCGGGTCGTACGCCTGCCGCTGCGCGGCTCCACCGTCTGTAAAACCCGGGTCAGGGTGGCCGGGCAGACGCTGGTGCGTCTGGACACCGGAGACGGGTATACCGCGGACGGCCTGGACGGCGCGCTGGCCCGCACGGTCCGCTCCGTTCTCCGGACGGCGGGCGCGGTGCTGGTCTCCGATTACGGCAGAGGCATGGCGGGCTCGCTGCTCGGCCTGCTTGGCGAGGTGGACGCGCCCATCGTGTGGGATCCGCATCCGAAGGGCCCGAGCCCCTTGCACGGGTGCACGCTCGTCACCCCCAACGAGCGCGAGGCCCGGCTCCTGTGCCCGCCGCCGTACATCGGGCCGGACGAGGCGGCCCGCCGCCTGGTAAAGGCTCTGCACGCGCAGGCGGTCGTGGTGACGCTCGGCGCCGATGGCGCGGTGTTCGCGCATGGGGGCGGCCACCACGGCAGGATCCCGCCGCCCGTGCTCGGCGGTGGCCGCGACGTGTGCGGCGCGGGAGACAGGTTCGCGGCGGCGGCGGCGCTGGCACTGCGTGACCGGCTGCCGGTGGAGGATGCGGTCGCCCTCGGCGTCGGAGAGGCCGCCAGCTTCGTCGAAGGTGGCGGAGCCGCGGCCATCAGGCTGGCCGGCGCGCAGATGGGTGACAGACCGCGTACTCCCGCCGAGGTCGCCGATTTGGTCAGGGCCAACGGCGGACGGCTGATCGCCACAGGGGGTTGTTTCGACATCCTGCACGCCGGGCACGTGAGCCTGCTGCGCAGAGCCAGAGCGCTAGGCGACGCACTGATCGTGTGCGTCAACTCCGACGCCTCGACCAGGCGGCTCAAAGGCCCGAACCGTCCGGTCGTCGGCCAGCGGGACAGAGTCGAGATACTCGGTGCCCTGGGATGCGTCGACGCCGTCATGATCTTCGATGAGGACACCCCCGCCCAGGCCATCGAGCGGCTCAGGCCGCACGTGTGGGTCAAGGGCGGCGACTACTCCGGGAGAGAGCTGCCGGAGGCGGCGTCACTGCGGAAAGTGGGCGCGGAGACGGTCGTCCTGGCCACTGTGCCCGGTAGATCCACGACTGGGATCATCGCCGCGATGCAGGCGGCATGAGGAGGAAACGATGCTTGGAGACATTCTGATCACTGGCGGCGCGTCGGGCCTCGGTCACGCCGTAGCCGAGGCGGTCGCCAAGGCGGGAGGCAGGCCGCTCGTGGTGGACTTGCGTGCCGCCGACGGGTTCGACCACGCGGTCGCCGACCTGGCCGACCGAGGCCAGGCCGAACGCGCGGTGCGGGAGCTGGCCGAGCGGGCCGGTGGCCTCGACGGTGTCGTCACTGCGGCGGGGATCGACGCCTGCGGCCGGCTGGAGGACGTATCCGCCGATGACTGGGACCGGGTGATCAAGGTCAACCTCATGGGGACGGCCGCGATCGTCCGGGCCGCTCTGCCGTACCTGCTGGAGTCCTCCGGGCGGGTGGTGACCTGCGCCTCGACGCTGGGCCTGCGCGCGGTGAGCGACGCGACGGCCTACTGCGCGGCCAAGTTCGGCGTGGTGGGCTTCTCCAGGGCGCTGGCCGCCGAACTGGCCGGTCAGGTCGGGGTCACGATGCTGGTCCCCGGTGGGATGGCGACGCACTTCTTCGACGGGCGGCCCGAGCAGTACAAGCCGGGCCCTGACGCCAAGCTCAACCGGCCCGAGGACGTGGCGCAGACCGTGGTGTTCGCGCTCTCGCAGCCGCTCGGCTGCGAGGTACGCGAGCTGGTCGTCTGCCCGTCCGCGGAAACCTCGTGGCCCTAGACGTGCTGGCGCTGCGCGGGCTCGGGCTCGGTGACCTGCTGACGGCGGTCCCGGCGCTGCGGGCGCTGCGCCGCGCCTTCCCCGCCCGCCGGCTCGTCCTGGCCGGGCCGCCGGCGCTGGCACCGCTGCTGCCCGTCGACGAGGTGATCGAGGTGCGGGGTCCCGGCCCCGTCCCGTACGGCGGGCCCGAGGTGGCGGTGAACCTGCACGGCAGCGGCCCGCAGAGCACGCGAGCGCTGCGCGCGACCCGTCCGGGGCTGCTGCTCACCCACGGCGGGCAGGGCCCGCCGTGGCGGGCGGACGTGCACGAGGTGCGTCGGTGGTGCGACCTGCTGGAGTGGTACGGCATCGCGGCCGACCCGGCCGACCTGTACTTCGGACGCGGCGACAGGAGCGGGCCCGTGGTGGTCCATCCCGGCGCGGCCGCCCCGTCCAGGAGATGGCCCGCCGACCGGTACGCGGCGGTGGTCGCCGCGCTGCGCGCCCGAGGGAGGGAGGTGGTCGTCACGGGAAGCGCGGACGAGCGGGAGCTGGCCGAGCGCGTCGCCGGCGACACGGGAGCCAGGGTCGCCGCCGGCCGCACGGATGTGCGGCAGCTGGCCCGGCTGGTACGCGATGCCCGGCTGGTGGTGTGCGGCGACAGCGGGGTCGGGCACCTGGCCACCGCCTACCGCACCCCCTCGGTGCTGCTGTTCGGGCCGGTCTCTCCCGCGCTGTGGGGACCGCCCGCCGCCGGGCCGCACATCGTGCTGTGGAAGGGCGGCACCGGTGACCCGCACGGACGCGAGCCCGATGCCGGCCTGCTGGAGATCGGAGTCGACGAGGTGATCGAGGTGATGGCGCGATGCGAGTCGTGGTGACCGGAGGAGCCGGGTTCCTCGGCTCCCACCTGTGCGAGAAGCTGCTGGACAGGGGAGCGGAGGTCGTCTGCATGGACAGCTTCCTCACCGGCTCCCCACGCAATCTCGAACACCTGCTGGACCATACGGGGCTGCGGATCGTCGAGTGCGACCTGACCGCGTTCGTGCACGTGCCCGGCGAGGTGGACCTGGTGCTGCACTTCGCCTCGGCCGCCTCGCCTGCCGACTACCTCAAGCACCCGATCGAGACGCTCAAGGTCGGCAGCCTGGGCACGCTGCACGCGCTCGGCCTGGCCAAGGAGAAACGGGCCCGGTTCGTGCTCGCCTCCACCAGCGAGGTCTACGGCGACCCGCTCGAACATCCGCAGCGCGAGACGTACTGGGGCAACGTGAACCCCGTCGGGCCGCGCAGCGTGTACGACGAGGCCAAACGCTTCGCCGAATCGCTGACCACCGCCTATCGCAACTCCCACGGTGTCGACACCGGCATCGTGCGCATCTTCAACACCTACGGGCCCCGGATGCGGCCCTTCGACGGCCGGGCGATCCCGACCTTCATCAGGCAGGCCCTGGCGGGCGAGCCGATCACGGTGACCGGCGACGGCAGCCAGACCCGTTCCATCTGCTACGTGGACGACACCGTGGACGGCATCCTGCGCATGTCGAGCAGCGACTTCGCCGGGCCCGTGAACATCGGCAATCCCGACGAGCTGACGATGGTGGAGCTGGCCGGCCTCATCCGCGAGCTGGCGGGTTCGTCGTCACCGATCGAGTTCATCGACAGGCCCGTGGACGACCCGAGCGTCCGCAGGCCCGACACCGGCCTGGCCGAGACCGAGCTGGGCTGGCGACCTGTCGTAGGGGCGGAAGAAGGCCTGCGGAGAACCATCGATTGGTTCTCCAGGCTGGACAGCCCCATCCCCGCCACCTAGCTGGGAGCGCGACCGGTCGGTGAGGACATCGCGGATGCGGTCCGTCTCGCTCTCCTCCCGGACTCTGGTCACCAGCAGCCACGCGACGTCATCCGGAAGGGGGCCGAGGATCGCAACGCGACAACCGGCCCGAGCAGTACGCCGCGCCCTTCGGTCGTTACGAAGCCGACCTCACCAAACCTGGCTCTCCGCTCGACGGCGACACCGTCAGCAACCACCTCTCCCGGGTGCGCCAGTACCTCCTCTGGCTCGACCAGGCCGCGCTCGACGGCGACCCGCTCACCGAACCGGCCGCCCGTGACCGGCCGCCCGCGACACGATCGCCGCGTTGCTCGGCCACTCCCTTGAGACCGCCCGCCGCTACACCCTTCCCACCGACGCAGACCGCCAAGGGGCCATCGACAAGCTGACCGTAGACGAATAGCCCAGACACCTGCCCTACAGATGGCGTCAGGAGTGGCTACTGCCCCTTTCCGGCTACTTGGTCTGCCTGCCGGGAAGGGAGGCATCGCGCCCGGACCGAGCCGGACCGCCTCGGCGACCTGGGTGGGGGAGGACTGGAGCAGCGACGGTGCAAAGACGTCTCCGGTCATGGTGGCGCCGGCCGCCGTCGAGGAGTGGCAGGAGGCGCAGGACGCGAGGCACAGCGTCCGTCCCCGCCGCGGGTCTCCCTTGCCCACGGTCGGGATCGGCGGCCCGCTGCCGAGCGAGGCGACGTAGGCGGTGATGGCATTCTTGCCCCGGGCCAGCGGGTCTGCTTCAGGAGGTGCCGCGGCAGCCGCCCGTCCGTCCGGCACTGGAGAGAACGGTCGCCGTGCGGTGGCGGTCAGCGCGGCGACCAGGACGAGGACCGCGACGGGTATGGCGAGCACCGCGCGCGTACGTACGTACGTGGGGCAGCCGCAGTCGCATCGGTCTCGCTCCAGGCTCAACAGGTAGGCGGCGATGTCGCGGGCGTCCTGCTCGGTCACGCCGAGGTCGGGCATCGCGGTGCCCGGTTCGACGGCCTGCGGGTAGCGGATCCAGCGCTGCAGGTTCGAGGGGGTGTTGACGAGCACACCGGCGATGTACGTAGGTGCCGACGAGGCGAGCGGCGGCCCGACCAGGCCCTGCGCGTCGCGCACGCCGGGCACCGTGTGGCAAGACGCGCAGCCGTACCCGTTGATCAGCTCAGCACGGCGGTCCGGATGCCCCCTGGAACGATCGCCGCCTGCAGGTACGGGGGTACCCCACCGCAACTGGCCAGCCCGAGCACGGCGGTCAGCGTCACGGCCCAGTGCGTCATCTCCGCTGGCCACGCGCTCGAGGGCGACCCAGACCTGCTCCTCGTTCCGGGCACCGCCGTGTACGCCCTCGACCGCGAGCCGGCGACGCTGCGGCGTCTTCTCGATATCGCCCCGGACGATCATGCGGCGCGTGCTTAGGACCGCCGGCTCCTTGACCGGCCGACACCGTGAGCATCCCGCTTTGCCAGTACGCGCTCTACCACGCCAATCCGGTGATCCACCGTCAACGACGACTACCGCCCCGTTCGAAGGCACAGTTGCGGAGTGTTGTTGTCGCTGGTCGACCGTTGATGCGGTGCTTGGGGGGCCGGATGGCGGCGTTGGTCCGCTCCGGTCTGACCCTCCACAAGGTCATCCGCGAGACGACTGGTCGGCCGGAGCCGTTGACGTAAAGGGGATACCCAAGGACCTGCGGGCAGTCTCGACAGTCTCCGGAAGCCGGCGCCGGTTCGCCAGGGCACGGGGCAACCGGGGGAGCGCGTCGCGCAACCCCCGGCGGCCGTGGGGGGGGGCCCCGGGGGCGGGGGGCGCCCGCGGGGGCGCCCACAGCCCCCGGCCGGCCGA
>NZ_JBSGFQ010000163.1:0-22750 GCF_053603495.1 Nonomuraea sp. NPDC004186
TGGGCCGCCCCCTCGGCGGCCGGCGTCAGCCCCGAGCCGACCGCGACGGTGATCTGCTCCAGAGACGGGCCCTTCACCGGGGACAGGAACTCCAGGGCCGGCGAGGTGGAACCCTTGTCGATGTACGCCTGCACGTCCTTGGCGACCTGGATGGCGTTGTCGGGCAGCTTGGCGCCCTTCACCCGGTACGGCCCCGTCGGCTGCACCACCTTGCTGATGGCCTCAGCGGCGGCAGGCGAAGCGACGAACGCCGCGAACTTCTTGGCCGCCTCCAGGTTCTTGGTGCTCTTGGGGATGTAGATGGCCGGTGGCTCCCACACGGTGGCGCCGTTCTTGGCGGCGTCGGTGCCGGGGACGCCGAAGAAGCCGATGTCCGTTGCGGCCTGCGGGCTCGTGGCCAGCACCGGCGGCAGGATCGCGGTGAGCATCGGATAGTGCGCGCCTTCGCCTTCGGCGAGCATCTTCAGCCCCTGGTCCAGGGTGGCCGAGCCGAAGCCCTTGTTGAGGTAGCCCTTGACGTCGGCCAGGTGCTGGAAGCTCGCCAGCGCCGCCGGCGTGGTGGCGAACTTGGCCTTGCCCGCGGTGTAGTCGGCGGCGAAGCTCGGGACCGCGGCCTGGACGTTGTAGAAGTCGGCCAGGACGAACAGCTGCGAGGTCCAGGTGTCCTTGAACGTCGAGATCACCGGCGTGATCCCGGCCGCCTTGATCCTCTCGTTGTTGGCCATGAACTCCGCCCAGGTCGTGGGCACCTTCAGGCCGAGCTTGTCGTAGACCTTGCGGTTGTAGAGGATGCCGCCGCCGGACGCTGCGGTGGCCGGCACGCCGTACACGTGGTCCCCTTGGGTCACCACCCGCAGATAGTCCGGCTGGACGTTCGCCACCACCGGGTCCCCGGTGAGATCGACCAGGCTCTGGGCCGGGTTGAGCGCCTGGAGCAGCGACCCGGAGTTGTACCAGAACACGTCCGTCATCTCGCCGGTCGACAGGCGCGTCTTGACGATGTTGTCGCCCTCGCTGCCTCCCGGCTGGTTCTCGATCTTGACCTTGATCTTGGGGTTGGCCTGCATGAAGGCATCGGCCAGCGCCTTGGACGTGTCCACGGTCGACTGGTCGCTGCCTGTCATGAAGGAGAGGGTGACGGTGCCGTCGGCGGCGGGCTCCGAGCCGGAACCGCAGGAGGTCAGAGCCGCCAGCGCCAGGACGGCCGTAGCCGTCGCGAGCGTGCGGTGGGAGGTCTTCACACACCCCTCCAGGGTTATTGAATCGTTTTAAGCGACTCCCCGATGCGGTTAACGTAGGCGTTACGTGAAGGAAGTGTCAAGAATGTTTTGGGTAACGGTACCCAGCTTTTTCCCAGGTTGAGTCGCTGTAACCGGGTCTAAATCGGTAACGGTTTCTACGGCGGGCAGCGCGAGACCCTACTTGGGCAGCCGGAAGCTCAGCTGACGGACTCTCCCGGCGCGGCCGTGGAGCCGCGGACGACCAGGCTCGGGGTGACCGAGAAGCGAACGGGCGTCATGCGGCCTTCGATGCGTTCCAGCAGGAGCTTGCCCGCGGCCCGGCCCATCTCGGCGCCGTCCTGATCGACGCTGGTCAGCGCGATGTTGGGCAGAGCGGCCAGGTGGATGTTGTCGTAGCCGGCGACCGAGACGTCCGCCGGGACGGCCAGGCCGGCCTCGTGGACCGCGGCGAGCGCGCCGAGCGCCGCCTGGTCGGCTCCGGCGAAGATCGCCGTCGGCGGGGCCGAGCGGCTCAGCAGCTCGCGAGCCCCCTCGTAGCCGCCCTGCTCGTGGTAGAAGCTGGTCGCGATGGCGATCTCGTCGCCGAGCCCGTGCTCGCGCATCACGCGTTCGTAGGTCGCCGACCGGATGTTGTGCAGCAGGTCGGCCGGCCGCGCCTGGCTGTCGTCCTGGTGCGTGATGTGCGCGATGCGGCGGTGGCCCAGCTCGATGAGGTGCTTCACGACGAGTTCGGCGCCCGCTTCGTCGTCGTCGAACACCGAGTCGTAGTACGACGAGCGCTCGTGCCGGGCGAGCACCACGGTCGGCTTCTCCTTGGCCACTTCCTCCAGGCGCGCTTTCGAGGCGAGCGGGGCGACCATGATGATGCCGTCCACCTGGCGGTCCATGAGGGCGTCCACCGCCCGGATCTCGACCTTGCGGGTGGCGCCCCCCTGGATCATGAACGCCTGGTAGTCGGTGTTCTCCAGATATTCGGTGAGGCCGTCGAGGATGTCGGCGAAGAACGGGTTCCTGATGTGCGGCAGGACCAGCCCGATGGTGAAGGTGCGCCCGCGCATACCGCGGGCCACCGCCTGCGGCCGGTAGCCGAGCTCCTGGATGGCCGCCTTGACCCGGTCTTTCATGGCAGGGCTGACACCATAGGCGTTGCGGATCACCTTGGACACCGCTGTGACGGAGACCTGAGCGTGAGTCGCCACATCGGCGATGGTCACTCGTCGTCGACCAGGCGCGGCCATGGAACTCCCATTCCCGAGACGTGGTCCGATTCTACGAGCTCAGAGCGTTGCTCCAGGGACGTCGGCCGGGCCGGAGGCCGGACCGGGATCCGCCGTCACGTACGGTCCACGACTGGTGAGGCCTTCCCTCATCCCCCGGCGCCCTCGCGGTCGGCGGGTGGAGCGGTGCTCTCCCGGACCGTGAGGGTGGTGGCCAGCTCGAGCCCGGCCTGCGGCGTCTCCTCCCCGCGCCCCAGGGCGAGCGCCAGCTCGGTGGCGGCCGCGGCCATCTCGGTGAGTGGTTGGCGAACGGTGGTCAGCGGAGGATCGACCAGGGCGGCGATGGGCAGATCGTCGAAGCCGACCACGCTCAGGTCCGCCGGGATCCGCAGCCCCATCGTCCGCGCGGCCTGGTAGACGCCGATCGCCTGCAGGTCGTTGCAGGCGAAGATCGCCGTAGGCCGCTCCGGGCGGTTCAGCAGCTCGAGCGCGGCGGCGCGGCCGTCCTCGGTGGTGAGCGGGGTGCGTACGACGAGGTCGGCCTCCACCGGGAGGCCGGCGGACTCCCGGGCGGAGCGGTAGCCGTCGAGCCTGGCCTGGCAGTAGAGGGTCCGGTCGGGGCCGCCGATCATCGCGATGCGGCGGTGTCCCAGCTCGATCAGGTGGCGGGTGGCCGACCGCCCGCCGGACCAGTTCGTCGCTCCGACGAAGGGGACGTCGTCCGGCAGCTCGGTGGCGGGGTCGAAGACCACGAACGGGATGCCTTTGGCGCGCAGCTGGTTGCGCTGCTCAGCCGACAGCTGGGCCACCGTCACCACGCAGGCGGGGCGGCGGGCCAGGGTGTCCTCGCTCGGATAGTGGACCGCGTTGCGCTCCGGGCCGAACTCCGTCAGCACGACGGCCACGCGGTGCTCGCGGGCCACCCGCTCCACCCCGCGGATGATCTCGGTGCCCCACATGTGCTCGAGCTCGTCGAAGACGAGCTCCATCATGTTGCTGCGGTTGGTCCTGCGGTATCCGTACTCGCTGATCAGCGCCTCGACGCGGGCACGCGTGTCGGCGGACACGCCGGAACGGCCGTTGATGACCTTGGAGACCGTGGGGATCGACACTCCGGCGGTCTCCGCGATGTAGGAGATCGTCACGGGTCTCGACGAATCGCCTCGCGAGCCTTCCCGGTCAGCCACCGGTTCGCCCGACTCGGCGTGTGACAACCTGGCTCCCCTCCTCATCGGCCCCGTCCGGTCGCCCGTCGAGGGCCCGTTCACGGCGCAAGGATAACCTGCCCCGGCCCTGTGTCGTGATCGCGAGGCTCGTAATCGAACCAGTCGAACCGCACCGTGCCGGACGCGGCGTACATGCCGATCACCCGTCCGGTGAAGCCACCGGCCACCTCCGTCGACAGGTACCGGCCGTCGGGCTCGGCCGGCACGTCGAACGCTCCGTCCGCCGCCTCGACGCCGAGGCGCAGGACGTCGGGCTCCTTGCGGGGATGCCGGTCGGCGGGCAGCGCGGCGAGCACGTCGATCCGCAGCCTGATCGGCCCGGCCGACGCGGGCCGGGAACGTACCGAGATCCAGCGCGGGTGCAGCCGATCCGCGTCGAAGTCGTCCCGCACCCGGTGGCGTGGCCACCGGGTGCGGCGGCCACGCGGGCGCCTCCATGACTGGTGCCGGCTCGCCGACCACCGGCCGGCCGTCGTCCCAGGTGACCGGCGCCAGGAACGTCCCCCGCCCCAGCACGTGCCGGCCCGGGGCGCCGCCGCCCGGCCGTACGCCGAGCAGCACCATCCACCAGGACCCGTCGGGCGCCTCGACGAGGTCCGCGTGGCCGGTGTTCTGGATCGGCCGATCGGTGCTGCGGTGGCTCAGGACGGGGTTGGCCGGGCACGGCTCGAACGGCCCGTCGGGTGCCGGCCCGCGCGGCGGCGGCTCGGAGACCACCGAGTGGTCAGGTCAGCCGGCGGAGCAGGCGGACCCGTTGAGCGCGAAGCCGGTGGGGTTCGCGTCGTTGCCGGTCCAGGTGCCCTGGAACCCGAACGACTGGGAGCCGCCCGCCGGTATGGCGCCGTTGTACGACGCGTTGGTGGCCGTCACCGCCGCGCCGCTCTGCGTCACGCTCGCGTTCCAGGCGGTGGTCACCTTGGTGTCGCCGGGGAACGTGAAGGTCAGCCGCCATCCGTCGACCGCGCTGCCGCCGGTGTTCCTGATCGTCACGCTCGCGGTGAGCCCGCCCTGCCACTCGTTCTTGGTGTAGTCGACCCGGCAGGCGCCGGTCCCGCCGCCGCTTCCCGCGCGCAGCTGGACGACCACGACGGAGTAGGCGGGCACGGTCTGTACGGCGGCGCTCCCGGTGGAGGCCGAGCCGATCGACGAGGCGTTCTTCAGGTACGAGTACACGGTCGGCGTCGCCGAGGACGGGGTGAAGCCGCTGTAGGAGAGGTTGACCGTCGTGGCGTTGTTCGGGTCCTTGTTGATCAGCATGACGCTCACGTCGCCGTTGGCGCGCTTGACGGCGTGCGTGGACAGCATCGCGGTGGAGGAGGTCGTCCGCACCAGCGCGTCGCCGGGGGCGCCGAGCCTGGTCATCATCTGGATGCCGTAGTACGGCGGGAACGGCGTGTTGGCGGCCGGTTCGCAGGACGCCCCGCTGGACACCACGCCGCCGTCGTTGTAGTCCGTCGCCCCCTGGATGGTGGTGACCTTGCTGCAGTCGGTGCCGTTGCGCAGGTTCCACCAGTCGATGTTGAACGCGCCGTTCTCCATCCAGGTCAGGTAGACGTCCGGCGCGTACAGGCCGGACGGCGAGGTGTTCAACGCGTAGTTGGAGCTGTCCTCGGTGACGGCGATGCCGACGTTGGGGGCGTTGCCGCCCGCGTACTGGTTGATCAGCGCGCGCAGCGCGCTCGTCATGCTCGGGACCTCGGCCTGCGGCTTGGTCACGAGCTCGGCCTCGTTGGCGCTGTTCGGGTAGTGGTGCACGATCACGAAGTCGATCCGCGAGCCGGCGATGGACATGACGGTGCGGTTCCAGTCCATCGTGTCGCCGGGGCCGACGACGCCGTCCGGCCAGTTGCCCGGCGTCGTCAGGACCGCGCCGATCTTGATCGTGGGGTCGACCGCCTTCATCGCGGTGATGTAGTCGAGCAGGTTGGTGGCGTACGTGGCGGGGCTCTTGCTGGCGTGCTTGTCCGTCTCCCATTCGGCACCGTAGTGGCCGTTGCCGTACATCTCGTTGCCGATCTCCCAGTACTTGATGCCGTAGCCCTTGGTGACGTTGGCGTACCGCACCCAGTCGGCGGCCTCCTGCGCCGTGCCCGAGCCGTAGTTCGCGGTGACGATCGGCTGCGCGCCGGCCGCACGGGACGTGGCCACGTACGCGTCGAACCCGGTGTTGGGCGCCACGTACCCGCCGCCCTCGACCGTGTGCGTCTGCCAGTGGTAGCCGTCGGCGTAGCCGCCGCCCGGGTAGCGGACGGCCTTGACACCCGCGTCCTTCAGCAGCGTGGATGTCGCCGGATCGTTCATCCGCCCGTCCCACACGGCGACGTTCATGCCGACGCCGGCGGCGGGGATGGTGGCCAGCGTCTGACCGGCGTCGACCGAGACGGTGGCGGTCGTGGCGGCGGCTGCCGGCAGGGTGGGGAGCGGGGATAAGCCGGCGATGACCGCGACCGTGGCTCCGGCCAGAGCGATCAGACGGGTGACGCGTCTCCTCATGGACCCTCTCATGAGCCCTCCTGGGGCGAGAAAGTTTTCCGAGATTTGGTGAGATAATTTCTCGGCGGAGAGTAGTAAGCGTTAACCATGACGTCAACGAGCACCGGCAATGGCGGGCAATAGTCCAGCTTTACCGCTGGATGAGGTCGGCATCCTCCTTGAAACTTTCAGGGACAGGATACTGAAAAGTTTCCTCCAGCAGGATGAGCGTGCGCCACGCCTACACGCTTGATCCAGTACGAGGGACAACCGGCCTGCATGATGTAGCTTGGAGTAACTAGATCATCACTCTGAGTGAAAAGGCGGTGTTGTCATGAACGCCCTGGCGTCGCTTCTTAACGCGCTGTTGCATCAGGTGCAGCAGCTCCTCGCGAGCCTGCACGTGGGCTGACGGACGAGGAGCGATCGGCTCCAGCCGAACGTACGGCTGGAGCCGATCGCCACCAGGCGAGGCCCCACCGCATGACAACCTTCGCCTTCGGCAAGTGGATATCGGCGTACCTGTCCCCTCAAGATGACGGAGGTCTCCATGCCGGAAGGGCACCAGCCAACCGTGAAAGCGCCGGATCGCCCGGACACGGCGATCCGGCGCCTTCACGTCCGGCAATCCCCCGCACCCCGGGCCATCGAAAGGTGAACCTCTTACTCCGAGCAGGCAGAACACCTCGTAGAGTGGATGGCGTGGGCAGGATCGCCGGCCCGCACAGGCAGGGCGCACGCAAGCCGGGCGCGCCGCAGATCGATTACGCGGCGCTGTTCGCCGCCACGCCGAGCCCGTGCCTCGTACTGGATCCGGGCCTGACGATCGTCGACGTGAACCGCGCCTACCTGCGCGCGACCGGCCGTACGGCCAAGGATCTGATCGGGCGGCACATCTTCGACGCTTTCCCCGACAACCCTGACGACCCCTGCGCAGAGGGCGTGAAGAACCTGCGCGCCTCGCTGCACCGGGTGCTGGCCTACCGGGAAGCGGACACGATGGTGTTGCAGAAGTACGACATCCCGCTCGCCGACCACCCCGGAGCGTTCGAGGAGCGCTGGTGGTCCCCGATCAACACCCCCGTCCTGGCGCCGGACGGGACGGTGTCGTGGATCCTGCACCGGGTGGAGGACGTGACGGAGTTCGTCCACTCCTGCTCCGCTCAGCAGCCCGCCGTCCGCCTTTCGGCGGGGCAGGAGGAGTCGATGGAGGCCGAGCTGTACGCACGGGCGCAGGAGTTGCAGCGGCTGAACGAGGAGCTGCGCCATGCTCACGCCCGCGAACGTCAGGTGGCGCTCGCGTTGCAGGAGGCCATGCTCCACTGCCCTGACCTGGACCTCCACCCCGACGACATCGCGGTGCGCTACCTGCCCGCCGTCGGAACGCTGAACGTCTGCGGCGATTGGTACGACGTCGTGGACCTGCCGGACGGCTGTTTCGCCGTCGCGGTCGGCGACGTCGTGGGCCAGGGTCTGGAGGCCGCGACGGTCATGGGAATGCTCCGCAGCGCGCTCAGCGCGGCGATCCGCGCGGTCAAGGAGCCGGGCCCGGCGCTGGAGGTGGTCGGTCTGTACGCCCGTTCCCTCGAGGGTGCGCTGGCCACCACGGCGGTCCAGGCCGTGATCGACACCGCGGGCTGCCGCATCACCTACAGCAGCGCCGGGCATCTGCCGCCCGTCCTGCTCCACTCGGACGGCTCCTGCGCGCTGCTGGACCAGGCCACCGACCCTCCCCTGGGCACCCGCCCCGACCACGTCACCCGCCCCCACGCCGAGCTCCCCTACACCGCGGGAGACACCCTCGTCCTGTACACCGACGGTCTCATCGAGCGCCGCGGGGAGGACATCGACGTCGGCTTGGCGCGCCTGACCGCCGCGCTGGCCCGGTGCAGCCGGCTGACCCCCAACTGCCTCGCCGACGTCACCCTGAGCTCCCTGGGCATCAACAGCGGCGCCGGCGACGACGTCGCCCTGCTGGTCACCCGGCTGTGAAACCCGGGTACGTCAGGCCGAGACGGCTCGGACCGCCTCGCGGATCAGGTCGGCCACGTCCTTGGGACGGGACACCGCGACGGCGTGCGAGGCCCCCTCGACCTCGACGACGGTCGCGCCCGCCCGCTTGGCGCCGAACCGCTGGACCTCGGGGTTGATCGCCTGGTCTGCGGTGGCGACGAGGGCCCAGGAGGGCTTGGTCCTCCAGGCCGCCGTGGCCGCGGTCTCGGTGAACGCCCCCGCGGCCAGCGGCCGCTGCGCCACCGCGAGAACCTTGGTGACCTCGGCGGGGACGTCTGCGGCGAAGATCTCCGGGAACGCCTCGGGGGCGATCGTGACCTCGACCGCCGGGTCGGCGCCCTCGACCGGGTAGGCCGACTGCCGCAGGTTGGCGCCCAGCGGCGACTCCGGGAAACGCCCCTGCAGTTCGCCGAGGCTCTCGTCGTCCTCGAGCACGTACGCGGCGACGTAGACGAGGCCGACGACGTTGGCGGTCGCGCCGGCCACGGTGATGATCGCGCCGCCGTAGGAGTGGCCGACCAGCACGACGGGGCCGTCGATCTGGGCGGCCACCGAGGCGATGTACGCCGCGTCCGAGGCCAGGCCGCGCAGCGGGTTGGGCGGGGCCACCACGGGAACGCCGTGCTCCTGCAGTTCGGCGATGACGCCGGTCCAGCTGGCGGCGTCGGCGAACGCGCCGTGCACGAGAACGACCGTGGGAGTGGTGCTGTCCGTCATGAGGAGGGCTCCTTGATCAGGGGTGGGCTGTCCGGGGCGCTCAAGGGCGCAGGGCGTCGCGGAGGAACTCGCCGCCCTGCTGGGTGGCCGCCTTCGCCGCGTACGTGTCGCGCATCGCGTTGACCATGACGAAGTCGTGGATGATCCCCTGGTAGCGCACGGCCGTGGTCGGCACGCCGGCGGCGCGCAGCTTGGCGGCGTACGCCTCCCCCTCGTCGCGGAGCACGTCGGCCTCGGCCACGATGACCAGCGCCGGCGGCAGCCCGGCGAGCTCGTCCAGGCTCGCGCGCAGCGGCGACGCGGTGATCTCCGCGCGCTGGGCGGGGTCGGTCGTGTACTGGTCCCAGAACCACTTCATGCCGTCGCGGCTGAGGAAGTAGCCGGTGGCGAACTGATCGTAGGAGCCGGTGTCGAAGGCGGCGTCGGTGACCGGGTAGAACAGCAGCTGCGCGGCCAGCTTCGGCCCGTTGCGCCGCTTGGCCAGGATGGTGGTGGCCGCGGTCATGTTGCCGCCGACCGAGTCGCCGGCCACCGCGATGCGGGCCGGGTCGAGATCGTGCTCGGCCCCGTGCTCGGAGATCCACTGGAGCGCGGCGTAGATCTCCTCGATCGCGGTGGGGTACTTCGCCTCCGGGGAGAGGCTGTAGTTCACGAAGACCGTCGCGGCCTGGGCCCGTACGGTGAGCTCGCGGACGAGCCGGTCGTGGGTGTGGGCGTTGCCGAACACCCAGCCGGCGCCGTGGACGTACAGGATCACGGGCAGGGTGCCCTGGGCGCCGGCCGGCCGGAAGATCCGGATGGAGACCTCGCCCGACGGGCCGCCGGGGACGGTGAGGTCCTCGATGTCGGCGTCCGGCACGGGGACGTCGCCGTCCTGGACGCCGTCCACGGCCTTGCGGCCCTCGACCGGGCCGAGGTCGTAGAGGTACGGCGGGTTCTTGGTCGCCTCGGCGAACGCCTGTGCGGCCTCTTCGAGGACGGGCTTGATATCGGACATGCTGCCTGATCTCTTTCCATGCGCATACGTGCCGCCGGTGGGCGACTCACGCAGGTCAGCATCGCAACCCCGCCGCCCGGACGCATCAGTAAGTTGACTGGCGTCAGCGCCGGGCGGCCAGGGCGTCCTTGAGGAAGAGGGCCCCCTGGCGGACGGCGGCCAGCGCCGGCGGGCTGTCCCGCAACGGGTCAAGCGACGCGAAGTCGTGGACGGTGCCCAGGTATCGGACGGCGGTGACCGGCACACCCGCCGCCAGTAGCCGGCGCGCGTACTGCTCGCCCTCGTCCCGGACGACGTCGGCCTCCGCGGAGACGATCAGCGCGGGCGGCAGCCCCGCGAGGTCCGCCGTGCTCGCCCGCGCCGGCGCGGCGGTGGGTTCGTGCTCGTCGTCGGTGTACTGCTGCCAGTACCACTCCAGCGCGGCGCGGGTCAGGGGGTAGCCGGAGGCGAAGCGCCGCTGCGAGGCGGTGTCGCAGCGCGGGTCGGTCATCGGGTAGTACAGCAGCTGGGCCCGGATGCGTGGCCCGCCGCGCTGCTTGGCCATCATGGCGAGCGCCGTCGCCATGGTGGCGCCCGCGCAGTCGCCGGCGACCGCCAGCCTCCGGCCGTCCAGCCGCAGGTCGGCGGCGTGCTCAACCACCCAGGTCAGCACCGCGTACGCCTCCTCGACGGCGACCGGGTAGCGCGCCTCGGGCGTGCGGGTGTACTCGGGGACCACGAACGCGGCCTCACCGGCGGCGGCGAGCTCGCAGATCATCCGGGCGTGGGTCCGCGCGTCGCCGAGCATCCAGCGGCCCCCGTGGAGGTAGACGACCACCGGGAGGGGGCCGGTCGGCCGGACCGGCCGGAACACCCAGAAGCCGGCGAGCCCGGACGGCCCCACCGGCGCCACCAGGAACTCGGCCGCCACGTCGAGGTCGTCGCGCCGGTGGTCCTGGGTCTCCAGCAGCGCCTGCCGCCCGTCCTCCGGGCCGAGCTCGTGCAGGTACGGCGGTGCCGCCGACGCGTCGACGAGCCTCTGGACCAGGGGATCGAGGACGATGGCGGGCCCCTCGCAGGCGCCGCCGTCCGTGGCGGGGTCAGTTCCCACGTCCCTCACCTTTCGCTCGCCGAGTGTGCCGATCGTACGCGCGGGTGGTCACAGGTCGTCGAAGAGGTCGCGGAGCTGGTGACGGCTGCTGACGCCCAGCTTCGGATAGACGTTGTAGAGGTGGGAGCCGACCGTGCGGGGAGACAGCATGAGCTGCTCGGCGATCTCCCGGTTGCGCAGTCCCCGTGCTGCCAGCCGGACGATCTGGCGCTGCTGGGCGGTCAGCTCCGCCAGCGGGTCCGCCTGGGCGGGCGCGGCGGCGACGCCGCTGGCCCGCAGCTCCACGCGCGCCTCGTCGGCCAGGCCGCGGGCGCCGAGCCGGGTGAACGACTCCAGCGCCGTGGTCAGGAGCGGCCGGGCGTCCAGGGGCCGCCGTTTCCTGCGCAGCCACTGCGCGTAGTGGAGCCGGGCCTGCGCCCGGGCCAGCGGCCACTGCTCCCCCGCCGGGTTCACCGTGGCGAGCCGGAAGTGGTGCTCGGCGTCCTTGGGCTCGCCGGTCAGCGCGGCGGCGTGGTGCACGAGCAGCGTCATCCGGGTGGTCGGGCGTTCCCCCAGCGCGGCGCGCACCGCCGCGACGATGCGCGCCCCCTCCTCCTGCCGGCCCGTCCGCTGGGCGGCCGCGGCCAGGTCAACGACCGACCGGTTCGACAGGAAATAGTGCAGGGGTACGCCGTCCTCGCCGAACAGCAGCCGGAAGTGGCGGAACGCTCCGTCGAAGTCGCCCGCCGCCGCGGCGCTCGTGCCGGCGGCGCGCAGCAGGCGGGCGTGGGTGGCGCGGTTCTCCTCCAGGCCGACGGCCGTCCAGGCGGGATCGGCCGGCATGTCGGCGGGCTGCCCGCGCAGGGCTCGCAGGGTCGTCCGCAGCGCCTCGACGTCGATCTCCAGATGCCTCAGCTTCTGAACGGCCGCCAGCGTCGCGGTCTCCTCCAGATGCTCCTCGGCCTCCGCCCAGCGACCGGTGTCGATCAGCGCCGAGCCCATCGCCGCGAGCGTGGGCGCGGCACTGCCCATGGAGCCGTACGCGGTGAGCAGGGCGAACGCCTGCCGGAAGGACTCCACGCACAGTTCGGACTCGTCGGCGTACCAGGCGACCGCGCCGGCCGCGTGCAGGCGGGTCACGTCCGCGATGCCGGTCGGCAGCTCCGGGGTGCCGGGCCGGCGGCGGATCCGCCGCAGCAGTTCGGGGGCGTTGACCGGGTCGGCCCCGGCCAGGGCCACGGCCCGGACCGCCTCGAAGGCGTCGCTCGTCGTCAGCTCGGAGTAGGGCGTCTCGCGGCTCCCGGCCTCGAGCCCGTCGAGCAGGGCCGCGATCGGCCGCCGCACCTCGGGCAGGCCGGACTGGAAGGCGACCGCCTGGAGCACGGCGGCCAGGGCGAGCACCGTCATGCCGTCCTTGGGCGGATCCGGCTCCAGCGCGCTCAGCAGCACCTGGAACCCCTGCCGCTGGTGGCCGGACAGCGACAGGGCGATTCCGGCGCCGCAGGCCGCGACGCCCAGCAGGTCCCGGTCCTCGGTCAGTGCGGTGACCTTGTCGTACAGCTCGCGTACCCACGAGGGGTCGCCGGCGTTCTGGGCGGCTCGCAGCGCCTTGGCGTACCGCCGGGCCCGGTCCGCGGCGCCCGGGCTGCACTCCGCGGCCCGTTCCAGCGCGCGTGCCGCCGCGAAGAAGCCGCCACGGCGTTCGGCGAGCTCCGCGGTGTCCTCCAGCGCCGCCGCGACGGACTCGTCCTGCCGCAGGCACGCGGCGGCCAGGTGCCAGGCCCGGCGCGCGGGGTCGGCGTCGAGGGCGGCCGCGAGGTCCGTGTGCACCTGCCGGCGCAGGTGCGCCGGGGCTCCGTCGTACGAAGCCGTGCGGACGAGCGGATGCCGGAAGGCGACCCGGCCGCCGGCGATGGTCATGAGACCGGCGTCCTCCGCGGGCGCCCACACCCCGAGATCCGATCCGGCGCCCGCCGCGGCCATGATGGTCTCCAGGTCCTCGTGGTCCGAGGAGGCGGCCGCGTAGAGGATCAGCCGCTGGGTGCCGGCCGGCAGGGCGCGCAGCTGGGCGGCGAACATCTCCTGGATGCGCAGGGTCTGCGGCAGCCCGCCGCCGGGCACCGCCCGCCCCGCTCGTACGGCGCGGGACAGCTCGATGATGGCCAGGGGGTTTCCGGCGGCCTGTTCGAGCAGGTCGATCCGGGCCCGGCCGGTGGGCGGCTCCGGCTGGGCGTCCAGCAGGTGCGCGGCCGCCCGGCGGCCCAGCGGTGCCAGGGACAGCACCGGCAGGTCCGTATTGAGGCCGTCCGGAGGAGTCTGGCCCCGTGCCGCGAGCAGCACCGTCACGGCGTGGGCCGCCAGGCGGCGCATCACGAACCCGAGGACGTCGCGCGTGTCGCGGTCGAAGTGCTGCACATCGTCGGCGATCAGCAGGACGGGCCGGCTTCGGGAGACGCGGGCCAGGAGGTTCAGCACTCCGACGCGCAGCGGCATCGGGTCGTGCTGCCGGGTGCCGGTGACGATCCCGAACGCCGCTTTCAGCGCCTCCCGCTGGTGTTCGGGAAGATCGTCCGTCTCGGGCAGCAGCGGAAGAAGCAACTGGTGCAGGGCGGCGAACGACTGCTCCACCTCGGCCTCACAGCCGCGGGCGGTCAGCACCAGGCTTCCGATCCCGCGCGCGTGGTCGGCCGCGGCCTCCAGCAGCGCCGTCTTCCCCGTGCCCGCCTCCCCGAGCAGCAGCATCGTCCGCGGCCCGCTCCGGCGCCCGTCGATCGCGTCCACGATGTGGGCGAGCTCGGTCCCCCGGCCTGTCAGCGTCGTGGTGGGGCCGGGCGGGGTCCCGCGTTCCTCGTTCCCGCCGTCGATGCGCGCCCCCCGCCAGGAAGAACCCGGACCGGCGGCGACCATCGGCTCATCCATGGTGTGTGTCCCCCGTCGTACAGCTAGGCGACCTCATTGTGCCATTTACTTATTGTTTGGGCGATTTCCGGATCGGAGGGCCGACGCTTCAGGCCACCGCCGAAACCAGCGCGACCCGGAAGGCAGCAAACGTTTACGGTCCCGCCATTCAAGATCATCCGATTGGTCACCGGCACCCCGGCCATCAGGTCGTGTCCGAGATCGTCGAAGAGGCGCGGACAACCCCGCCCACCGAGATCCCGGACGGCGACGTCCAGCGGCCCTTCGCCATCGCGACGGACCCCGACCGTACGCTGGTCGCGAGCGTCAGCGAGACCGACATCGGCATCGGCCTGCCGGAGGCCGACGGCGCCGGCAGCCAGCCGCTGCCCGGCCTGGTCACCTACGCCGCCAAGCAGCCCGGCGTCACCTTCGCCCACCAGCGCACCGGCCAGATCGCCCGCGCGCTGACCATCGTCAAGGACGCCTCGGCGCCGACGGAGTACCGCTTCCCAAGCTCCGCCCCCGAGGGCAGCATGCTGGAGGTTGAGGAGGACGACGGCACCGCCCTGATCCACAACAACGACTTCTACCTCGCCGAGATCGACCTGCCCTGGGCCAAGGACGCCAACGGCAACCCGGTGCCGACCTCGTACCGAGTGGAGGGCATGACGCTCATCCAGACGGTCGAGCACGCGGGCGGCGCCTCGGCCATCTACAAGGTCCGGGACGCGGCCAGGAAGAACCAGTGCTTCATGATCCGGTTCCAGGCTCCAGGCATCGTCTGGTACGAGGTCCGCAAGAAGAGCTGCCAGAGCAAGTAGCCCCCGCACCATCCCGACGCCCCCACCCGAACCGGCGGGGGCGTCGGCCCACGCGCACCTCGTGGATCACCCATGCCCGCCTTCACGCGACGGGCCCTCGCCGGTGGCTTGTCGGTCGCGGGCCGGAATCGGCTCGGCCAGCGCGGCGCGCCCAGGAGCCGCGGGGAACGGGTCGGCGAAGTACTGGGTCTCGTGCGTGACGAGACCGTCGGTGATCTCCATGACGCTGAGCGAGTAGGTGGGCACGCCGTCATAGGTGATCACGCACTCACTCACCCAAAGGTCGCCGCGGCCCAGGATCCGGCGGACGGTGAAGTGGCGCTCGGCCGGGTGCCCGCCGCGTTGCGCCCGGATCTTTGACCGGCCGGTGAAGCGCTCACCCGACTGCGGGTAGTCCAGGATCGCGTCCGCGGCGTAGATCGCATGCTCGGCGTCGACGTCCCCGCGTTCGGACGCCTCCCAATGCTCCTGGAGCCGAGCCCGGATGTCGGCTGCCGGATCCGTTTCGCTGTTCACCCGTCGGCCCCTCATGACCAGAAGATCGCAGGACAGATGCTACCTGAAGGTCCTCCCGCGGCCCGGGACCGCGGGAGGGCACGGGGAGGCCGGTGTCGAGGGCCGCCCCGCCCACGTCACTGGAACGAGAGGGACGCCCGCCTCTTCGGCGTGGGCCTGCTCGCGCCCGTCGCCCCGCGCGCCTGATCCCCCGCTGACCCTCCGGCCGGCAGAATGTCGGCTACCACCAGCCCACGAGTTTCTCTCCGGATTCAATTCTTCCGTCTGAATGCATTCATCAGCACAACCGTTCTCGGCGTATTCGCGCCCTGCCCGCACTTCCTCCGGAGCGACTGCGGCGTCCCGCGATCGTGCAGGTGGCGGGGCCATCACGGCCGTCCGTGCCCACCTGCTCCCATGGAAATTCCGAACCGCCGGCCGATTGTCCTGCGCTGCCATCTGACTGACTGCTTGACAAGATCGCCATCCATATTTAAGGTCACGTTGACCAGGCGGCTTGAAACGTTTTTATCGATGTCAGGCGCGCCTGGCGGCGAAGCGCGGCCGCCATCTCCCCACCCCCCATCAACGGGAGAAACATGCGTACCAGGAAAGCGCCAACGCTCCTCACCGCAACGGCCACCCACAGCGCCTCGACGGACGGCATCACCAACTGGGCACCCCCACGGAGAATCCCATGACAACAGCCCCCACCACGGCGCCACGCCCGCTCAAGGGACGACGTCGTCGGTTCGCCCGCATCGTCGCCGCGCTCGCCATCCTGTCGGCCGGCGCAGGGGCCGGCATCGTGCTCGGCCCGCCCCCGGCGTCCGCCGCCGCCTGCGGAGAGGGCACCTTCCAGTCGCAGGTGACCGTCAGCGGCAGCACCTGGACCGCCCGCAACAGCGCCGGCGGCAGCGTCTACACCGGCACCGACTTCCGGGCGGCGGTCCAGGCCGGCATCGGCAGTCTCACAGCCGGGCGCACCTCGATCCAGCGGGTCGTCGTGCGCGGCAACGGCACGATGAGCGCCGGCAGCCGGATCTCGCTGCCGAGCTACACCTCCCTGTCGGTCTGCGGCACGATCAACGTAACCGGCTCCGGCTCCGGCGACTACGCGCCGATCTATTCCCGCGGCACCGCGAACATCGAGGTCCCGTACCTCAACGTCACCGGCACCCCGATCTACGGCATCTTCCTGCGCAACGTCACGAACGTCTGGCTCGGCCAGATCGACATGCGGCTCGGCGCGGGCCTCGGCGTACGCATCGACAACCGCGGCGACACCAGCCAGTGGACCCGTAACGTCCGGGTCGACACCGTGTACGTGCAAGGGGCCAGTTCGCACGCGATGGAGACCTACGGCGTCGACGGTCTCACCGTCGGCACCGTGACAGCACGCAACGTCGGCGAGTCCGGCCTGCTGCTCAACCAGACCATCAACGCGACGGTCGGCACCGTCGACGCCGACAACGCGGGCGCCGGCACCGGGTACGCGGCCTTCCGCATGGCCAACCGCAACGGCCGGGTCGGCAGCGCCTACCCGAACAACATTCGAGTCGGCACCGTCAAGGCACGCGGCGGTGGCCGGGGCATCTTCTGTGTCTCGGAGAGCGGCGGCGCCACCATCGACCGGGTCGACATCGCCAACACCGGCAACAACTCGGTGCTGGTGGAGAACTGCTACAACGTCGTCATCGCCGGAGTTTCGGGCACGGTCAGCGGCGGGGGCGAGGTCCGGATCGCGGCCCGTACGGAGTTCGCTCCGTCGTCGGGCATCAGGTTCCAGAACCTGACGGTCACCAACACCGCCATCAGGTGGAGCCCCTGCACCGGCAGCAACAACACGATCAGCAACGTGACCCGTGTCAACTCGACGCTGACCTGGTGCTGACTCATCCGCCGCGGCTGTCGGCGCAATTCCCCTCGCTCCCGGACTGGCAGGAGAGACCATGCGAAAGGTCCACTTCTTCATCGTCTCCGTTCTGATGCTGTCCCTGTCGCTGGTCGTCCCGAGCGCCGCTTCGGCCGCGGTGATCGGCCCGGCCGGGTGCAGCGCCCGCGTCGGCACGGCGGCCGCCGCCGCGACGACGACCGTCTGGATGGCCGGCGACTCGACCATGGCAAACCCCAGCGCCACCTGCCCCGTGGGCTGGGCCACCGAGTTCGACTCGCTGTTCCACAGCAACATCGTGGTCAACAACCTCGCCGTCGCCGGGCGCAGCATCCAGACCTGGCTCTACGAGGGCAACGTGACATCCACCATCGGCTCGAACGGCGAGTGCGTTCTCAGCTCCACCGCCTACTCGTCCCGATGGCAGCAGGTGCTCACCGGCATGAAGGCCGGTGACTACCTGTTCATCCAGTTCGGCATCAACGACGGCTCGACGACCTGCCCGCGCCACGTCGGCACCGCGCGCTACCAGGAGCTGATGACGACGATGGCGCAGGCGGCGCTGGCCCGCGGCGCCCACCCGGTCCTGCTCACCGCCGTCGCCGCCATCACCTGCTCGGGCAGCACCGCGGTGAAGAACCGCGGCTTCGTCACCCAGACCAACGCCGCCGGCGCCGCCACCGGCTCCCCGGTCATCGACCTGCAGACCCTCAGCGTCGACTACTACAACTCCCTGGGCCTGTGCCCCAACAACGGCGACTACACCTCCGGGCCGCTCGGACAGTTCTTCTGCAACGACCACACCCACTTCGAGGCGTACGGCGCCCGGCGGATCGCCCGGCTGGTGACCGGCGCGCTCCGGACACAGAAGATTCCGCTCGCCGACTCCCTCCTGTAGCACCCGCAGGCCGTCTCGTCGCTGGTGGCCCTGGCATCGTGATGACGCAGGCACCCGCCTCCTCGGCGCGCTCGACGTCGGCGGGGGCCCGTCATCGCAGCCACCGGGCGTTGGGACGACGTGTGGCAGAGTGACGAAGTGCGCATTTCCTCGCGGGCGTCGACCCTCGACGAGCCCATCGACCGTGAGCTGGTGCTGCTCGCCCAGTCCGGTGACTCGGCCGCCCTGGGCACGCTGCTGGCCCGGCATCGCGCGGGAATGCTGGCGGTGGCGGTGAGCGTGCTGCGCGATCCGGCCGAGAGCGAGGACGCCGTCCAGGACGCGTCGCTGATCGCGCTGGCCCGGATCGGCGACCTGCGCGATCCCGCCGCCGTGGGCCCGTGGCTGCGGATGATCGTCCGCAACCTCTGCCGAAAGCGGCTGAACGCCACGACCGCGATCCCGGCCGGGGACCTGCCGCCGTCCGCCGAGCGGGCAGCCGATCCGCAGGAGGTGCTGGAGCGGCACGCGCAGCGCGACTGGGTCTGGCACGCCGTCGGGCTGCTGTCCCCGCCCCTGCGTACGGTGACCCTGCTGCGGTACTTCTCCTCGGTCACCCGCTATGACGAGATCGCCGCCGCCTGCGGCGTCCCGGTCGGCACCGTCCGCCGCAGGCTGCACGAGGCGCGGGGCATCCTCTCCCGTACGCTGCCGGCCACCTTGCACAGCGCGTACGACGACATGGCCGCGGTGACGGCGGCCCGCCGCCGGGAGGCGGAGGAGGCCGTCGCGGCCGGGCATCAGGGCACGTTCGGGGCCTTGCTGCGGGAGCGCTGGTGGCCTGACGTGGAGATCGCCTGGGGCAACGGCCGCCGCACGCGCGGTATCGGTCATCTGGCGCAGGTGATGGACGTCCGCATGGCGGCCGGGACCCGGCAGCGCCTCACCGGCGTGGCCGCGAGCGCCGACGTCGTGGTGTGGGAGACCGACGTGTCCAGCCCGCCCGACGCCGGGCCGGGGTGCGCGCCGTCCATGTGCTGGCTGCTGTCCTACGACGCCGACCGGGTGCGTCGGGTGCGGATGATCCACCGGGCGGCGGCCTGAAAAGAATCTTGGCGCCGGAGCGAACTTTCCGGCGCGCCACCGGATCGTGTCAGTGATTTCCACACGACCGGAAGGTAGAGCTCTTCATGTCCGACATCTCGACGACGTTCGTTCTCGTTCCCGGCGCCTGGCAGGGCGGCTGGTCCTGGCAGCCGGTGGCGCAGCGGCTGCGTGCCGCGGGCCATGCCGCCGTGACGATCACCCTGCCCGGGCTGGCGGACGGCGATTCCCGGGCCGGCCTCCACCTCTCGGACGCGGTCGACCATGTCGTCGGCGAGATCGAGCAGCGCGACCTGAGCGACGTGGTGCTGGTCGGCCACAGCTGGGGCGGCTATCCGATCACCGGGGCCGCCCATCGGGTCGCGCGCAGGCTCGCCAAGATCGTGTATTTCAACGCCTTCGTCCCGGCTCGCGGTGTGCCGTTCGTCGACGAGAACCAGGACTACGCCACCATCCTGCGAGCGGCCATCGACGCCTCGCCCGACGGCAGCGTCTCCGTCACGTTCGAGCAGGTCCCGATGCTGGTGCCGGAGCTGCCCGAGGCGGCACAGCGGCTGTTCCACGAGCTTCTCGTGCCGCAGCCGGGCGCGTACTTCCTGCAGGCGCTCGACGTGGACGACGTGACGACGCTGGGGTTGCCGGCGGCGTACGTCCTCAGCGAGAACGACCTGGCCCTGGCCCGGCCGGGCGACGAGCTGGCCGCCCGGATCGGCCTGACGCCGCTGATGGTGCCCGGCGGTCACCAGTCCATGCTGACGCACCCCGACGAGGTCGCCGAGGCGCTGCTCAAGTGCTGATCGGTGGTGCACGGGCGGTACCGCCCCAGTGCTCTCCGCCGCGCCGGCCAGTGCGGCCTGGCGCGGCGGCGGGCGCCTTCCCCGTTTCGTGGCTGCGGCGTTTTCATGGTTGCCGTGAAAACCTTGACGAACGATCACTTCCGATTCATAGTGAGCCCGTCAACCCACAAAGCTGCGCACCTCCAGGGGTCGCCCAGCGCATAAAATGTTAACGCTAACATATGATCATATTGCAGCTCAGAAGGCACATCTCCATGCGATGACCACGCTTCATGATCCTTTGACCAATAGCCCACCCGCGGAAATTCCAGCATTCGCGGTGCCCCCCGAGAAAGGCACAGGTTCATCATGATCGTCGGGTCCGGATTACGGCACGTGAAAAAGGCGATGCTGTCCGCCGGGGCAGCCGTCGCGCTCGCCGCCGGCCTGCTGGCCGGCATCCCCGCCCCGTCGCAGGCCGCCGCATCGCAGTCGTGCGACATCTACGCCTCGGGCGGCACGCCGTGCGTGGCGGCGCACAGCACGACCCGCGCCCTGTACGCCGCCTACAACGGCTCGCTCTACCAGGTACGGCGCTCCTCGGACAACGCCACCCAGAACATCGGCCTGCTCAGCGCGGGCGGGTACGCCAACGCCGCGGCACAGGATTCCTTCTGCGCCCGTACGACGTGTGTGATCACCGTCATCTACGACCAGTCAGGACGCGGCAACAACCTGACCCAGGCGCCTCCCGGCGGCTTCTCCGGCCCGGCCCCAGGCGGGTACGACAACCTCGCCGTGGCGACGGCGGCGCCCACCATGGTCGGCGGGCACAAGGCGTACGGCGTGTTCGTGGCCCCCGGCACCGGCTACCGCAACAACAACACCAACGGCATCGCCAAGGGGGACCAGCCTGAGGGGATGTACGCGGTCTTCGACGGCACGCACTACAACGGCGGCTGCTGCTTCGACTACGGCAACGCCGAGACCAACAGCCGCGACAACGGCAACGGCACGATGGAGGCCATCTACTTCGGCAACATCAAGGTCTGGGGCTACGGCACGGGCAACGGCCCCTGGGTCATGGCCGACCTGGAGAACGGCCTGTTCTCCGGGGTGAACCCGGGCTACAACGCCAACGACCCGACCGTCAACCACCGCTACCTGACCGCCATCGTCAAAGGCGAGCCGAACCACTGGTCGATCCGCGCCGGCAACGCGCAGTCGGGCAACCTGTCCACCTACTACAACGGCGCACGTCCCAACGTCGCGGGCTACAACCCGATGAAGAAGGAAGGGGCCATCATCCTCGGCATCGGCGGCGACAACAGCAACGGCTCCGCCGGCACCTTCTACGAGGGCGTGATGACCTCCGGCTATCCGACGGACGCCACCGAGAACGCGGTCCAGGCCAGCATCGTCGCCGCCGGCTACACGACGGCCGCCCGTCCCAGCGGGACACCCGCCGCCGGAACGTCGATCTCGCTGCGCGCGACGACGGCCTGCTGCACCGGCCGCTACATCCGCCACCAGAACGACCAGGCCGTCACGTCCGTGATCACCTCCAGCAGCTCGTCCCTGGACAAGAACGACGCCACATGGATCGTGCGCAACGGCCTGGCCTACAGCTCCTGCGTGTCGTTCGAGTCGAAGAACTACCCCGGCAGCTACCTGCGGCACAGTAACTACCAGCTCTACCGCAACGCCAACGACGGCAGCGCCCTGTTCGCCAACGACGCCACCTTCTGCCCGCAGCCCGGCATGAACGGCCAGGGCCTTTCGTGGGCCTCCTTCAACTTCCCGAACCGCCTGCTGCGTCACTACAGCAACATCGTCTACATCGGCAGCGAGGGCGGATCGAACACCTTCGACAGCGCGACCTCGTGGGCCGACGACGTGAGCTGGGTCGTCGCCTCACCCTGGGCGTAGGCGCCCCGGGCGGAGCTGTCCCCTCGAGGACGGCTCCGCCCGCCGCAGCACCAGCCGGCCGCTCGACCCGGACCCCTGGTGGGCGAGGCGGCCGGCTCACACACAGGCAGATGAGTAGGGGCTACTCATGCCATTTCCGCCGTCGCCAGGAAGCATCCATAGGACTGCCTCCGGTGCCGGAAGGACTCCCATGTCCCGTCGCTCCCCCTTGAGCATGCTGCTGACCGCCATCCTCGCGCTGAGTTTCGTCACCGCGTGCGAGGACTTCCCTCTACAAGACACACCCCCTCAGGCAGCCCAGACGAAGGCGCCGCCCAAGAAGGGCTTCTGTCCCGCAGCAGGCCCGATCACCCGGTCGTTGCTGCCCTCCCCGGAGGGAGTCGAGCGGATCGCCACGAACCCCTGCCTCGGTGTGAACGGCCTGATCGGCATGGCTCTGGATGTCATCCCGGAGCAGAAGATGGCCGAGGAAGCGGAACTGCGCTCGTTCCGTCAGGGGCTCAGGACCTTCGCCACCCGCGTGACCGTGGCCGCCGACGCGGTGGACTGCGCCTACGAGAACGACCACCTGGCGGTGTCGATCTACCAGGACCCGAACTACGGTTGGTCGGTGGGCCTGGTGGCAGTGGTACGCGGGGACCTGGAAGCCGCTGCGGAGGAGGCCATCTGCCTGCTGCTGAAGCAGGTGCCGTTTCTCCCGGACGTCGGCATCCGCGCCGACGGCCCGCCGGCACCGAAGTTCTGCGCCGACGCCGAGTCCAGAGAAGCCCGGGGATACAAGTTCATGATCTTGTGGATCGCCGACTCGGACGCCATGTGCCGCAGCCTGACGCACAGCATCCGCGCGACCGGCGCTGCCTGATCCCAGCGAACCTGACGGGTCTGGAGTACGTCTAGTCCTCGTTGTCGATGTCGTAGCCCACGCCGGGGTGGGGCCGTCGTCGTGGTGGCCTGCCGCGGCGGTCGGGGCGGTGTTCGAAGTGCCACCACTCGTTGTCGTA
>NZ_JBSGFQ010000164.1:0-22612 GCF_053603495.1 Nonomuraea sp. NPDC004186
GCGCTGGAGCAGGCGCTGACCGAGGAAAAGGGGGCTCCGCTGCCGGAGCAGCCGCCGGTGCTGCGGGTGATGCGCCCGAGGCCACACCCGAGGCCGGCGCGTCGCCGCCGCACGAGCGCGCCGCCACCCGGCGACGCCGCAAGGCGCGGGCGAAGGCTGCCGCGCTCGGCCGATCCCGAGGCGGGCTGAGCAGCAAGGTCCATGCCGCGGTCGATACCGCCGGGCTGCCGCTGGTCTTCGTGCTCACGCCCGGCCAAGCCGCCGACTGCCCGCGATTCACCACCGTGCTGGACAAGATCCGCGTGGCCGGACCGGTGGGCCGGCCACGGACCCGCCCGGCTGCGGTGGCTGCGGACAAGGCCTATTCCTCGAAGGCTAACCGTGCCTATCTGCGTCGCCGCCGGATCGGCGCGGTCATCCCGGAGAAGAGTGACCAGCAGGCCAACCGGAAGAAGAAGGGCTCGGCCGGTGGGCGGCCTGCCGCCTTCAATCCGGAGCGCTACCGGCAGCGCAACACCATCGAACGCTGCTTCCAGAAGATCAAGGCCTGGCGTGGCTTGGCGACCCGCTACGACAAGGCCCCGGAAAGCTACGAGGCCGGGCTCTACCTCCGGGGATCGATCATGTGGTTAAGACTCCTCACTTCAACCACATGATCCGAACTCTAAACAGCTCCTAGGACGCCGCCAAGGACGAGCTCGGCCAGGTGCGCGACCTGCTCGCGCCGGCCGATCCGCGCGAGCCCGCCACCCGCACCCAGATCGCCGACCTGATCAAGCGCACCCTGACCGATAGCAAGATCACCCAGGAGATCACCGTCGAACAGTGGCCGGCCGAGTTCCTCAACCGTGAGCGGAAGATCTAGGAGAACACCCGCCGCTCCTACAAGGGCCACATCCGGGCTCCACCTCACCCCTGTCTAGGGCGGCTCAGGCTGGATCAGCTCAGGGTCAGCGACATCGCGTTGATGTTCGAGCAGATCGCGGCGTTCAACGACACCATCACCGAACGCCGCGCCGACCCCGACCCGCAGGTCCGGGCCACGGTGAAGTACCGGCGGCCGACCAGCATCGCCACCACGCACCGCATCCGCGCGACCCTGCGGCATGCGCTCAACATGGCCATGCGGCAGGACCTGCTGATCGACTTCAACCCCGCCGCGGTCCTGGAGATGCCCGCCCCCACCCGGCCCAAGCCACTGGTGTGGACTGACGACCGCGTCCTTGCCTGGCAGGCCGACAACCGCAGCTATTGGGAAGGAGAGAAGCAACGCCGGCGGCGGGGGCGTGCTCGGCTGTGCGGCCGGCCCGGTCAGAACGTCCGTCTCCGCGGAAATGATCAGCACCGGCACCTACTGCGTCCGCTCACCCCGGAGATCGATTCTGCGACCTCCGCGGTCCAGGCGACGCTCCGCCACGATGACCGGACCATCAGCGCCTACGGGCCGGGAGACGTCTGCGGAAACGACCCCAACGCCGTCACCGTCCGCGTCTGCCAGCAGGAGAAGGCCGCAATCGGCAGCTTCGACCTCGCCGTCCGCTGAGGCCAAGCTGGAGGCGGCCCTCGGGGTGATCGGCCCGGTCCCCGCGCGGAGGCGGGGGCCGGGCCACATCCCACAGGACCAGCGCTTGAACTGCCGCGCGGTGTGTCTCCGTCGAATGTGGCTTCTGCGAGCGAAGGACTGGGATCAGGGCCGCATGTCCGGGTGGAGGGCTCGGGCGCACAGCGTGAGCGCTTCCGCGAGTGTCGTGCGGTCCGGGTCGTCGATCTCGGCGAGCATGACGGCTTCGATGCTGTCGAGGGAGCGGTCGCATCGCCGGAGGGTGCTCAGGCCTTTCGGGGTAAGGCGGGTGCGCAGAGCGCGGCCACCACGGGGATGCGGGTCGCGGCGGATCAGGCCGCGTTGTTCGAGATCGCGGATGACCAGGTTCATCGCCTGCGGGGTGACGAAGGCGATGCGGGCCAGGTCGGCCGAGGACGGGGCGTCGCGCAGGCGCAGCTCGCTGAGCGCCATGTATTCGGTGGTCGTCATGCCGTGCCGGGCGAGCGCTTCATCCAGGCAGGCGCGGATGCGGCGTTCCAGCCGGAACACCAGGTAGCTCACACGGGGCGGCGGTGCGTCCGGCGCAGCGGCCGCGGGGACACCCGGATCGGTCACCAGGAGACGATATCGCGCCCCGTCAGAACGGGCTCCAATGTAAGTTTCCCACCCCCATATCAAGGATCTTGATAGCAAGTTACTTGATAACCAGGGAAAACGGCTCTCTGCCAGGTGAACTGGCGGGCATGCGCAACAAGCGTGCATTGACGGTGGATCGTGGCCCTTCTATTTTCCAGCGACCGACGTCAATACGCGGCGGACCGATCCGCGGCGCGCCGCGGATATGGAGAGGAGGAGCGCGAATGAGACGATTGACCACGGTGCTGGCTGGTGCCTGCGCCGCGGCGCTCTTTGCCGTCATGACCGTGGTACTCGGATCGCCGGCCGTCGCCGCCACCCTGGTGGAGGTGACCAGCTTCGGCAACAACCCGGGCAACATGCGGATGCACGTCTATGTGCCGGACTCGCACCCGGCCTCGCCGGCGATCGTGGTCGCGATGCATGGCTGCGGCGGCTCCGGTCCCGGCTTCTACCAGGGCAGTGAGTTCGCCTCGCTGGCGGATCGATACGGCTTCGTCGTCATCTACCCGACCGCCACCCAGTCGGCAGGGTTCGGCAACTGCTTCGACACCTGGTCGGACGCGGCCAAGCGGCGCGGCGGCGGCAGCGATCCGGTCTCGATCGCCTCAATGATCGACTATGTCGAGCGGAACTATCAGGGAGACCCGAACCGGGTCTACGCCACTGGAAGCTCGTCCGGCGGCATGATGACCCAGCACATGCTCGCCGTCTACCCGGACGTGTTCAAGGCAGGGGCCTCCTTCATGGGTGTGCCCTTCAACTGCTTCGCCGGCGCCTCCGACTATCCGCCCGGAAGCAGCAGGTGCACCGGCGGGAGCATGGACCGAACACCCCAGCAGTGGGGCGATGCGGTCCGCCAGGCGTACCCGGGATATTCCGGCCCCCGCCCGCGCATGCAACTGTGGCACGGCACCAGCGACACCCTCGTGCCCTACTCGCTGCTGCGAGAGTCGATCGAGCAGTGGACCAATGTGTTCGGGCTGAGCCAGACCCCGACCAGCACCGACACCCCGCAGGCAAACTGGACCCGCAGCCGGTACGCCAATCCGTCCGGCACCGTGCAGGTGGAGGCGTACAGCATCCAGGGCGCCGGGCATGCTCTTCCGCAGAGCGGTATGGCCCTCTACGCCATCGAGTTCTTCGGCTTGACCACCAGTCCGACCGACACCACGCCGCCGAGCACGCCAGGCACCCCGGTCTCGTCCAACGTGACCGCCTCCAGTGCCACGCTGACCTGGACCGCGTCCACCGACCAGGGCGGCTCCGGCTTGGCCGGCTACAACGTCTACCGGGAGCAGGGCGCCACCGACCCGCAGCTTGGCCAGTCCACCACCACCTCGATCACCCTGACCGGGCTGAGTGCCAACACCCAATACCAGGTGTACGTACGGGCGCGTGACGGCGCGGGCAACCTGTCGGGCAACTCCGCGCCGGCCACCTTCACCACGGCCGCCACCGGAGGCGACACCACGCCGCCGACCGCCCCGGCCGGGCTCACCGCCTCGGGCACCACCACAACCGGCACCAGCCTGACCTGGACGGCCTCCACTGACGACACCGGTGTGACCGGCTATGAGATCCTGCGCGCTCCCGGCGCGACGGGCGGCACGTTCACCCAGATCGGCACCTCGGCCACGACCTCGTTCACCGACACGGGCCTGACCGCGAACACCACCTACCGCTACCAGGTTCGGGCGCGCGATGCCGCTGGTAACGTCTCACCGGTCTCCAACACCGTCCAGATCACCACGCAGGGAGGCACGACCGGTGCCTGCTCGGCCACCCCGACCGTGCAGTCCCAGTGGGGCAACGGGTATGTGATCCAGCCGCTGACCATCACCAACACCAGCACCTCGACGATCACCAGCTGGACCGTCACCTTCACCCTGCCGGCCGGGCACACCCTGACCGGCTCGTGGAACGCCACCGTCACCACCAGCGGCCAGACCGTCACGGTCAGAAGTGTCAGCCACAACGGCACGCTCGCACCGGGAGCCAGCACCACCAGCTTCGGCTTCCAAGCGAGCAGGCCCAACGGCAACACCGCCCTGCCGTCCGGCTACACCTGCGCCTGACCATCAGCGCGCGTCCCTGATCACGGCCCCGTCATTGACAGGTGGGACCGGGCCGTGATCAAGGAATCCGCGCCGGCGGGAGAACCGCCATCGTGCTGTGGCAGGGCCGGGCGACCGAAATCCCGCGCGAGCCAGCTCGATCGCTCGATCACGAACACTCGCGCGACACAATGGGTTATGGGACGAAAGCCCCCGCGGCGTTCACCACTCATGGGTGCGGCATCCCGCCCCTCCGCCTGTGCCTGACCCAGCGCCAGGACAGCAGGCCCTCACCGTCCGCCCTCGTCGTGCGGCGGCTCATCAGGGACCGGGCAGCTGATGGCGCAGGTGTTGACCACGTCACCGGAGGTGGGGCGGGGGATGGTGGCGCTGCGCGGCGACTGCCGGCCGTGGTCGGCCGTCCAGCGCTCGAGCGCCTCGAACGCCGTCCACATGCACGGGAGCAGGGGCCGCATGCGGTCGGGGAGGCGCCCTCGATGCGGTAGTAGCGATGCAGGGCGCCCCTGCCCTGCTTGCACACGGCGTCGGCGTACGCGTTGCCGTGCACCTTGATCGGCAGCAGCGTGTCCAGCGTGCCCTGCACGGTGATCAGCGGCTTACCGATGCGGCCGGAGTGCGAGGCCCGCCGTACGGCGTCGTGCACGCTCTTCGAGCGAGTGTCGTAGTCGTAGTCGGCATCACAGTTCGGGGTGCCGCTCTGGCAGTACGGGATGCCCGCGTCCAGGTCGCCGTCAAAGCCCGGGCCCGGACCACCTGCCGAGACGCTTCCACGCCATCATGAAGTTCACCCGGCCGGAGGGCGGCAAGGCCGAGACCATGACGATGAACATCATCTATCGAGGATGGGGAACCCCCGTCAAGATCGCGGCCCCGCCCAAGCACCTCATCGCCGACGGCTGGTGATGGACAATCCGCAGAACAACGCGGTACTTCGGAGCTCTCACAGCAAGCCGCTCCTGCGCAGCAGCCGGTGAACAATGAGCACGGCGACGACCATGACGCCCAGGGCGCGGGGACAGCCGAACGGCCTGTCCCGCTCGGAAACACGGTTTCGTGCTCTGAACTGCATGTGCTGCTCTTCATCGAGCACGGCACCCGACGCCTACACCTGGCCGGAATGACTGCACACTGCGCGTGCCGATAATTGCATCCGTCCATGTCATAGCCCTGCAAGGGCTTCGCATGGTGTAAGGCACGAATACTCGATTCATGCGCTGGCCTACAGCCCCTCGGCATGCCTGCAGATCTTGAGCGACCGCTTAAACCACGGAGCTGGAGATCCATCGTGTTCAGCGAACCCTCAGATCGGACGCAGTGGCCGAATATTCGAGCCCCACACGTACAGCGCGGCGACTTGAAGTCCACTGCGCTGATGAAATGCTCGTTGACGGCGTCCTCCGGGCAGATCAGCTCCGCTGCGCCAATACCAGCGCGATCGGTCGGCCGGTTCTGTGTCCGTAATCTGCCAGTAGGTCGGTCAGGGGCCGAACCTCCATCGCGACATGTTTTATGCCATGAACGCCCTGAGCGTGGTGAAGGCAGGATGCTCGTGACCTGTTTGAGCGGGCGCTACAGGGGTGGCGCCGGATGCCGGGCGAGGACCACCCCGACACCTGATCTCGATGGACAACCGCGTCCGAAACGCCCTTGAAGATCGCGAAGCCAAGCGCTCATCTCTGGCCAGCAGGTCACTGCCATCGTCGATCACGCCCTTCTCCCCCTGACCGCCCCACGCCGCTGACCTCGTGCCACCGGCAGTGCGCGGGGCATGAAGGAAGCGCTCATCCCGGCCTGCGACGAGGGCCGCACTTCCAGAATTGGGTCAACTATCGCACCCCGTGCGGGTCGTCATGGACGCCGTGGGTACGGATCGAAGGTGATGATCGACGAGCGGGAAGGCGTGGACGTCACGCCCACAGTGGACTGGCTGTTGCATCCCGTGCCCCGGGACGAGTACCTGCGGGACTTCTGGAAGAAGCGGCATTTCCTGCTTCGTCGAAATGCGCCGGATCACTACGGCGACCTGTTCTCACTCGCCCGCTTCGACGAGCTTCTTTCCGGCTCCGACCTTGACGCGGGCTCGGTGCGCGTGGTCCGGGCCGGACGCGCCGACGCGGCAGGCGATGCCGTCGGGAGCCGGCGGCTGGAGGATCTCTACGACCGTTACCGTCGCGGCTCGACGATGATCATGCCCTCGGTTCACGAGCGATGGCCTCCGCTGCGGGACCTGTGCCGGCGTCTTGCGTACGAGTTCAGCGCGAGATGCCGGGTCAACGCCTATCTCACGCCGCCGATGGCGCAGGGGTTCGGCGTACACCGTGATTCCCACGATGTGTTCGTGCTGCAGGTTGCCGGCGGCAAACGCTGGAAGGTGTACGAGGCCGGACCTGAGCCGGAGCGGACCAGCCCTTGTGAGGAGTTCGACCTGCGGCAAGGTGATCTTCTCTATCTGCCTCGCGGCATCCCACACGAGGCCGCGTCGACGCATTCGGCGTCCCTGCACCTGAGCCTCGGCGTCTTTCCCATCACCTGGGCGGACGTGCTGTTGGCCGGGTGCGAGGCGGCCGTGGACGGCGACGCCGCCTTCCGCGATTCGCTGCCTTTCGGCTTCGCCCGCACAGCCAGGGCTCGTGACGAGACACGGGAGCGCATGCAGGAGCTGACCGCCCGGTTGTGGCGGGCCGTCGCGCCGGATGCGCTGGTCGACGACGCGGTCGACCTGGCGCTCCTCACGGAAGGGGACCGGCTGAACGGGCATCTCCTCGACCTCGTGTCATTGGCTGCCCTCGATCACGACACCGTCGTCCGGCGCAGGCCCGACCTGCGGTGGGAGATCCGGAGGGACGCGGGGACCATGGTCGTCGCGTTTCACGGCAAGCGGCTGAGCATCCCGTCCCGCCACGAGGAAGCCTTCCTCCGCATGGCGACCGGCGAACCCTTCACGACGAGCGGGCTGAAAGGGGAGGCCCGCCACGAGATCAAGCTCTCCCTGGTACGCCGTCTGCTGGAGGAGGGCTTTCTGACCCTTTCACCGCCACTGTGACCGGCTCTTCCGGCTTGCGGAAGATGCAGCGCACCACATGCCAGTGTTTTGGCTCGTCCCTGGCGTCGATTCCGTCGTATCGCTCCTCGCGCAGGACGACCGGCTCCAGCCGCTGGAACACCGCCCCGGCCGCCGCGCCGCGCACGAAGGTCCTCCCTTGCCTCCGCCCCGCCCAGGCGTCCTCGGGGCCGAAGAACGTGCAGCACAGGACGCCGCCCGGGGCGAGGCCGCCAGTCATCGCCTCCGCGAGCCGGACGACGTCGGCCCTGGGCAGAAAGGGCAGGACATGGATCGCGACCATGAAGGAGTAGACCCCGGCCGCGATGTCCAGGTCACGGACGTCGGCGTGGAGGACCTTGAGTCGCGGGTGCCGCCGCGTGGCCGCCAGCGAGACGGTGCACGGGTCGGTGTCCACAGCGTCGACCGAGAAGCCGGCCGCCAGCAGGAAATAGGTGTCGTTGAGCGGGCCCGCGCCGATGTCCAGGGCACGGCCCCGTACGTCGCCGAGGACGCCGAGCCCTTCGACGACGAGAGAGTTGGGCCCTCGCCCAGCCCGGAGGGAGGCGTAGGTCACCCTGTCCGCTAACCGCTCACCTTGAGGACCATCTGCTCGGCCAGCACCTCGATGAGAGCGATCCGTTCTTCGCCGGTCAGGCCGCCGGGGAGCTCCCTGACGTAGAAGGCGCCGGTGCGGGCGATGAACGCCAGGGCGTCGGCGGCGATCGGGTTGGCGCTCATCAGCGGTCTGCCCGAGGGGTCGAGCAGTTCGACCTGGTTCCCGCCGCGACGCGTCGTCAGCAGCCCCGCCTTCTCGTTCACCACCCGCCGGCGCAGAGTGACTTTGCGGTGGTCGTACCAAACGTCGGGAAGGGGCGACCCGAAGATCTCCGCATAACGATCGCGGAACATCGCGAAGGAGGCGACCGGGCGCTCCCCCTCGCTCGCGCCGGCCACCCCGGGGTCGTTGCCTGGGCTGTGGTGGATGTAACGCCCGAAGTAGTCGCGGCAGAACTTCGTGTACAAGCCGGTGAAGAGGATGAAGTGGTGCCAGGCGTCGTCGACCCGCATCGAGTGCATCCGCCAGAACTTCGACTCGTCGACCTGAGTGAGCACCAGATACTTCTTCGCCTCGGCGAACAGTTCCTCCGCCTCCTCCTCCGTGTCCGCGATCTGCTCGTTCATGAGCCGTTCGATGAGGAAGGGGGCCTTGTAGTCCAGCGCGGCGAGTGGGCTTTCGGTGATCATGGCAGTTCCCTCACTCCTGCGGTGGTTTCACCCGGCAGCTGGAGATACACACGCTGCTGCAGTCCCTGCAGGTCGCACAGGGGCTATGGCAGTCGGAGCGCTGGGTCTTGACCCGCATGTGGAGCCGGCCCGTGCGTATATCCCGAATGTCCTCCGATGTCACCGCGTCCTCGGCTGTGTCGGCCTGCCGGACGACGACGGTGGCGCTCCGTCGCACCCAGACGACCTTCGCGCCGAAGAGCATGACGCTCTGGGGCACGTTTTCGACATGAAGGATGTCCCCTTTGGGGATCTCAATGGCCGAGCCCAGGTTCTCCAGGCTCGGATACAGCGCGATGGATCCGTCGTGCTCCGAGGGGCCCACGTATCCCCAGAGCGTCATCGTGTCCGGCTTTCCCTCCCGGAGCAGCTTGACCAGGAGAGGGTGCTCTTCAAGCGAATCAGCGTCGATGCTCATACCGTGCTCCCCTTTCTCCCGAAGAGTGACATCGCGCGCCTTTGCCAACAGCGTGGCGCGCCGCCGCTTTACCGAATCCGGTGCCGACACAGCCGAGCCCGGCCGGTCCTTCGCCGGCCTATCGATACTCCGTGATCGCGTTCCGGCCGATCGCCTGCAGCGGCAGGGGCATAAGGTGCAGAGCTACAACCGCGACATCGTCGGCGTGGCTCCGCCGCACCGGTCGGAACAGGCCCGTACGCTGGCTGGACCTGTGCCGCGGCACGGCCGACCCTCGACGAGGCCGCCCACCTACTCGGGACCGACGCCGAGATCGTCGGCGTGGACCTGGACGCGCGCAGCATCCGCCTACCGATCGACCAGTGGCGCTCAGGCCGTGCGCACCTTCTGCGCTCAGCTCAGCGCGACCTGGTCGGTCGAAGTGCGGCCATGCTGGTGGAACGCCAGCGACCGCTGGGAGATCGACTGTACGCCTGCCGACAACTGGCTCCCGTACCCGCCGTCACGGACGGTGGATGGTGGAGGTGGGGCAAATGGCGAAAGCCCGTGTGCAGGTCAGTAGGCGATGCGGTTGTGTGGACGCGGAAACGGGACGTCAGCGAGGCGTCACGTGTCCGCGTCTGCCGGTAGATGACGATCACGGCAGCTGGTATTTCGCGGTGCAAATACGCGGCCTGGACGGGCAGCGGCAGCGCGTCCGCCAGTGCGGGTATACCGACCGCGAGGAAGCCCAGGCCGCTGGCCAGGCTCTGATCACCGCTGACCGCGACGGTGCAGGGGCCGGATGCAACGTCGGACAGTGGCTGGCACGCTGGCTGGCCACCAATGACGCTCTGCGTCCGTCGACCCAGCAGGGCTACGCGACACACATCCGCCTCTACCTCATCCCCCACCTGGGACGGATCCGGCTGCTAAAGCTCACCTCTCGCGACATCAACGGACTACTCGCGTCCCGTCCCTCGCCGCCCGGCCACCAACTGTCGCCCGCTACCGTGACGCGGATCCACGCCACCTTGCGGACCGCGCTGAACGCGGCAGTGCGCGCCCGGCTGATCCCGGTCAACCCGGCCAACGGAGCCGAACTCCCCCATCCCCGCCGAGCGCATCCGATCGTCTGGACCGCCGGGCGGACGGCCCGCTGGCAGCAAACGGGAGAGCGCCCGGCGGTGGCGGTCTGGACCGAACAACAACTCGCGGCCTTCCTGACCGACATCGCGCAGGACCGCCTGTATACCGGCTGGTGGCTTGCCGCGCTACGCGGCCTGCGCCGCGGAGCTGGCCGGGCTACGCTGGACCGACGTCGACCCGCAGGCCGCGAAGCTGACGGTGACGCAGCAGCGGGTGCACACCGACGGCCAGGTCGTGGTCGGGCCGCCGAAAAGCGCCGCCAGCTGCCGGGTGGTGACCCTGGACGCGGAGACCGTGCGGATACTGACCCGGCACCGCGAGCGGCAAGAGGAGCTGAGCGCGAGGGCGGGCACACGCTGGCGGGAGTCGGGATACGTGTTCACCACCGCGGACGGCGCGCCGCTGCGACCGGACTACCTCACCGGCCGATTCCGCCTGCTGGTGACCGCCTCCGGACAGCCGCCCATCCGGCTGCACGATCTCCGCCATGGCGCCGCCACTCCGGCGCTGGCCGCACGCACCGACCTGAAGGTGGTGCAGGCCATGCTGGGGCACGCCAGCATCGTGCTGACCGCCGACACCTATGTCTCGGTGCTGCCGGAGGTGGCCCACCAAGCCGCCCGGGAAACGGCCCGGCTGGTGCTGAACGCCGCGTCCGCGCTGAGGCGGCCGCTGGGCGGCTGACTCAGCTTTGCCCCGCATTTGCCCCATGCCGCCCCAGCGCACGGGCGTGGCCTGAGTTTGCCCAGGTGGAGAAGCGCGCCCTGCAGGATTCGAACCTGCGACCGTCGGATTAGAAGTCCGTTGAGTGATGCTTCGTGCCACCTCAGCACGTTTTGCGTGTCAGGCGGTGCCGGGCCCTGACGACACGTGACGGGGCGTACGAGCACGCGCCGAGCGCGGCATCCGTGCGCACCGCATGTGCCCAGGTCGCACTACCGCCATCAACGTACGTGCGCTCCGTGATTCGGGTGCGGAGTGGAACTCGGCCACAAAGCTCCCACGTAAAGCGCCAATTGACCCCCAGGCACAGCCAGGTGACGCATACTTACATATTGTCATGTCTCATACGCGTACACAGGTTTTCGCTCACCTCGGCACTCCCACCGCTCCGCTCTATCGCCGGATCATGAATGTCTTCATGACGAACAAGCGGCGGTTCGTGGTACATCTCCGGCCGGAGGACGTGGCCGAGGCGCTTCGCGGCGATGGCGGCGAGCCCGTCGGCCAGGAGCAGGTGGACGGCGCGCTGAGCAGTCTGCGCGAATGGGGCAACCTTCGAGCCGATCCCGACACAGGACGAGTCACCACGGTCGAGGACTTCTATCGGGCCCGTTTTCTGTACCAGCTCAGCAAGGACGGTGAGGCGGCCGAGCGCGCTCTGGAAGTCTTCGAGCGAGAGCTGGGGCGCAGAGGCGAATTGCAGGCGGTGGCCCTGGAGGATATTCGCGTTCGCCTACATGCTCTCGCCCGTGTGGATGGACGATCGCCGGATCCGGCGATCGTCCACAACCTTCTCCTTGAGATCATGAGCAGGCTCGACAGCCTGGCGGCCAACGCCATCGCGTTCATGGGCGGTCTGCAACGCACCATCGACCTTCATGACATCGAAGAAGAGGCGTTTCTGGCCTACAAGGACAGGCTGATCTCCTACCTGGAACGTTTCGTCTCGGAACTCGTCGTCAAATCGTTCGATATAGCCGACAAAATCCGTGGTCTTACCGAAATCGACGACCTGCTCAGGCTCGCAGCGGCGCGGGAGGCGGCCGACGTGGCGCCGGGCGGAAACGACGAGCCGGGTCACGTGCTGGAGACGAAGCTTGCCGAGTGGCGTGACCGCTGGTCCGGGCTGCGGTCATGGTTCGTCGGTGACCGGGTTCGTCCGTGTCAGGCGGATCTGTTGCGTACGCGGGCAAGGCAGGCCATCCCGGATCTGCTCGCCACGATCAGTGTGCTGCACGAGCGTCGCGCCGGCCGCAGCGACCGTTCGACCGACTTCAGGACGTTGGCCCGCTGGTTCGCCCAATGTCCGACCGACGCCGAGGCCCATCGGCTGTGGCGGGCCGCCTTCGGGCTGACCTCCGCGCGGCACCTGACGGTGGAGGCCGAACCGGCCGAGGACGTATCAGGAGCCATCAGCTGGCTGGAGGCGCCCCAGGCGGAGATCTCGGTGCGGCTACGGGCCACCGGCAGCTACGCCAGACGCGGCGCTCCCAGCAAGGTCGTCGATCGGAGCCGGCAACGCGAGCAACTGGCGGCGTTCGTGGCCGCCGAGCGCGAGCAAGCCGAGCTGGCGCGTAAGCGGCTGGCGACGGGCCGCCCCGTGCTGCTCAGTGAAATCGGGGAACTCGATCCGGCCGAGTTCCGACTGCTGCTCAGATTGCTCCGTGAGGCCCTGGCCCTGGGCCCGGGTGAGGTGCGCACCAAGACCGCTGACGGCGCCATGGAGATCCGCATGCGGCCAGTGGACGGATACGCCGAGATCCGTACCGAGGCGGGCGTGCTGCGCGGGCCCGACTACGAGGTCGTGATCACGGATGTGACGAAGCCCCGGGAGGTGACCGCGGATGACGGGCGAGCTACGTGACTTCCAGCATGCCCAGCGTGAGGACGAGCGCCGCAAGGCCGTACGCGCCCTGCTGCGGCGGCCGCTACTCACTCCCAGCGATGCGGACTACCGACTGGCGCGCAAACACCAAGGCTGGCTGGCCGACTGGTTCGCCCGGGAGGCCGGCTGGACGTTGCACGCCGACACGGCCGTGGCGCGGCTGCGGAAGATTCCGGCCCGTCATGGCGACGGCACCCGGGCCGCCCAGGCGAAGGGAAAGGTGCCTTTCAGCCGCCGCCGGTATGTCCTGGCCTGCCTGGCACTGGCCGCGCTTGAGCGTGCCGAGAGCCAGGTGACGCTGGGCTGGCTGACCGAACGGCTGCTCGCGTTCGCCGCGGATCCGGAGCTGGCCGAGGCAGGGATGGTGTTCACCCTGGGCACCAGAGAAGAGCGCGCCGACCTGGCGGCGGTGGCCGGTCTGCTCATCGGCACGGGCATCCTGGCCAAGGTCGCGGGCGACGAGTCCGCCTACATCAGCGGATCGGGTGACGCGCTCTACGATGTGCACCGCCGCGTGCTCGCCATGCTCCTCGCCACGCGGCGCGGTCCTTCCATGGTGACGGCCACCGCCCTCGATAAGCGGCTCGCCGCCATCAACGAGGAACCGGTCCCCGACACCGAGGACGGCCGCAACCGCATGATCCGCCATTCCCTGACCCGCAGGTTGCTGGACGACCCCGTGCTCTACTACTGGGAACTGACCGACGCCGAACGCGCCTACCTGGAACGGCAACGCGGCCCGATGCTCAAACGGATCACCGAGGCCACGGGCTTCGTGGCCGAGGTCAGGGCCGAGGGCATCGCCTTGCTGGATCCCACCCGCGAGGCCACGGATCTCGGCATGCCCGAGGAAGGGACCGATGGTCACGCCACGCTACTGCTCGCCGAACACCTGGCCGGACTGCTCCGCATGTACCCGGATCAACCGGTGGAACTGGATGATCTGCGAACGCACATGATCCAGTTGGCCGAGCGGCATCGCGGCCTGTGGCGCAAGAACGTCTCCGTGCCCGACCTGACCATGGGCGCCATGCATCGTCTGGAGGCCCTCGGGCTGATTCGGGTGCGCGACAAGGGGATCAACCCTCTTCCCGCGCTGGCCCGCTTCGGCTTCGGCGACCCAGTTATCACAGGAAGCGGAAAGAACGACGAATGAGCCTGCCCACCGCCGCTACCGCCCGCTGGCAGCCGCTGCGTACGGGCCTGGTGGACCTGTTCTACTACGACGACCAGGAGTTCTGGTTCCGTGACGGCCGGATCATGTTTCTCGGCAACAACGGTACGGGCAAGTCGAAAGTGCTGGCCCTGACGCTGCCGTTCCTCCTCGATGGTGAACTCTCACCCAGCCGGGTCGAGCCCGACGGCGACCCCGGCAAGCGCATGGAGTGGAACCTGCTGCTGGGAGGCCGCTACGAGGAGCGGCTCGGCTATGCCTGGCTGGAGTTCGGTCGCGTCACCGAGAACGGCAAGCCCGCCTATGTCACCGTGGGGTGCGGGCTGAAGGCCGTCAAGGGCAGAGGGATCGCCGACCGCTGGTTCTTCCTGACCTCCCAGCGCGTGGGCGAGGACCTTTTCCTCATCGGCAAGAACGGGACGACGCTCAGCCGCGACCGGCTCATCGAGGCGATCGGCCTTTCCGGCCAGGTGGCCCAGACGGCCGAGGGATATCGCAGACTGCTCGATGAGCATCTTTTCCACCTGGGCCTCGAACGCTACGAGGCGCTGGTCAACCTCCTCATCCAGCTCCGCCAGCCGCAACTGTCCAAGCGCCCGGACGAGAAGAAGCTGTCGGCCGCCCTGTCGCAGGCACTCGCCCCGGTCGATCAGGCGCTGATCTCTGACGTCGCCGGCGCGTTCCACGATCTGGAACAGCAGAAGGAGGAACTGAGCGGGCTCCGGGACACCCGCGAGCACGTGCGTCGCTTCCTGACGCGCTACCAGCGCTACGCCGCAGTGGCGGCGCGTCGCCAGGGTGGCGAACTGCGGTCGGCGCATTCCGCCTACGAGCACGTCAACCGCGACCTGAGCACAGTAGCGGACCAGATCGAGCGGGCCACGCGGACCGAGGCCGAGGTGGCGGCGCGGGCCGAGAGCGCGCAGAACGAACTGGCCGAGCAGCAGGCCGTCCGCGAAGAGCTCACGGGCGATTCGCGCATCAAGGACCTGGACACCGCCGAGCGCTACGCCGAGGAGGCGGACAAGGCGCTGGCGGCCGAAGTAGAGGCGGCCGAACGCGCCCAGGTCATCGCCGCGGCCAGGAAGGCCAAGCACGAAGAGGCCGCCGCCGCGGCCGAGATCAGCCGGCAGAACGTGGTCATGCACGAGAACCGCGCCGCCCCGCTCGCCGAGCGCACCGGGCTCGCGGCTCCGCACGCGACCCTGCTGGCCAGTTTCGGCGAGGAGCCCGCGGAGGACGGCATTCGCGCGGCCATGGGCTCGCGTGGCGAAGCTCTCGCGCACGTCACCCGGTTGGCCCAGACCGCAGCCGCGCGACAGCGCGATCTCGTCCAGGCCAGAACCACGCTGACCAAGCGGGAGTCCGAGCGCGACCAGGCGGCCGACCGGCTGGCGACCGCTCAGCAGGCCCTGACCACCGCCATCTCCGACGACGTCACCGCGTGGCGCAGGTACGGCCTCGGTCTACGCGAGCTGACACTGCCGGATCCGGAGGAGTACGGCCTGGCCGCATGGGCCGAGACCCTGTCGGGTCCGCATCCGGGAGAACGGGCGCTGCACGAGGCCGCGCGGCGAGCCGGCCAGGCTCTGGCACGCGAGCAGGCCGCGGCGGTGGCCGGCCGGGACGGGGCCGCCACCGCCCTGGCCGAGCTGGAGGCGGAGCGCGATCGGCTGGCGGCAGGTGAACTGGCCCGGCCACGCGTACCGCACACGAGAGGGGAAGGCGTCCGGGACGGGCGGCCCGGCGCGCCGCTGTGGGCGCTGGCCGACTTCCGCGACGACATCGACGGGCGATTTCGCGCAGGCCTGGAGGCGGCGCTGGAAGCCTCCGGCCTGCTGGACGCCTGGGTCACCCCGGATGGGCGGCTGCTCTCACCGGGAACCCATGATGTGATCGCGCTGCCGGGCGAACGGGCCGCCCGGCCGCTGAGCGAGGCTCTGGTATCCGCAGACACGATGGCGCGGGCCGTGCTGGACACCATCGGCCTGGAGGAGCAACCAGGCCCATACGTGTGCGCGGACGGCAGGTGGCGACTCGGCCCCCTGCACGGCTCCTGGGCCAAACCGAGCGCCGAATACATCGGCGCGGCCGCCCGCGAAGAGGCCAGGCAGCGGCGGCTCGCTGAACTCGCCGAGCTCATCGGGGAAGCCGAGCGGCTCGTCGGACGTGCCCAGGCGGCCGTCGACCGGCTGGCCGCCCGCGAGGAGACCCTGGCGGGCGAGTCGGCTGGGCATCCGCACGACACCGAGCTACGAGACGCGCACACCTCCGCCGTGACAGCCGCGGACCGTCACCAGGACGCCGTCCGGGCAGTGGAGGAACAGGCCGAGGAGGTGCGCTGGGCCGCGGACGACCTGGCCACGGCCGTGGAGGAACGCGACCGGGCCGCCGCAGACACTTCCCTGCCCGCTACAGTGACCGACCTGGCGGAGGTCGAGAAGGCACTGGGGGCATACCAGCAGGTGATCACCGAATTGCTCGCCGCCGTCCGCGTACATGCGGGAAAGCTGTCCGAGGCGAACACCTGGTCCGCCGAGGTTGACGCGGCCGAGGAGGACGTGCGCCGGGCGCACGACCGCGAGCGCCAGGCCCGGCGACGGGCAGCCGAGGAACGCGCGCGGCTGGCAACCCTGCAGGCCGCCATCGGAGCCTCGGTAGAGCAGCTCAAAGCCCGTCTCACCGACACCAAGACGCGGATCGCCGCGTTGGCCGCCGAGCTCAAGAACCTGGAGAAGGCCCACAGGCAGGCGGTAGAGCAGCGCGCGCGAGCCGAGGGCAAGCAGGACCAGCTCAGGACCGACCTGGTCGCGAGCGTGGAACGGCGCGAAAGTGCCATCGCATCGCTGCGGCGCTTCGCCGAGACGGGCCTGCTCGACATCGCGTGCGAAGTGGAGCACTCCGGCTCCTGGGCGCCCGACCCGGCGGTACGGCTGGCACGCCGGATCGAGCAGTTGCTGTCCGACGTCGACGACTCCGACGACGCCTGGCACCGGGTGCAGGATGAGATCACCCGCCGCTACAGCGAACTGGCCGAGGCGCTCACCCGGCATGGTCACCATGCCGTGGCCGGGTTGTCCGACTGGTTCGTGGTGACCATCCAGTTCCAGGGCAGAGAACGACCGCCGAGCGAGCTGACCAGGCTGCTCGACGCCGAGGTCGACTACCGGGAGCGCACGCTCACTTCCAGGCAACGCGAGATCGTCGAGGAACATCTGGTCAACGATGTGGCCGCGCATCTGCAGCAGCTCATCGCCGACGCCGAGGAGCAAGTCGGCCAGATGAACCGCGAGCTGGAGGAGCGACCGACCTCGACCGGCATGAGGCTGCGAATGTCCTGGGTTCCCGCCAAGGAGGCGCCCGCCGGCCTGGCCGAGGCCCGGGCCAGACTGTTGCGTCAGGGGACGGACCTGTGGTCGCCTGCGGATCGCACCGCCATCGCCGACTTTCTGCAGGCCCAGATCGAGGCCGAACGACGTGAGAACGAGCATGGGACCTGGGCCGAACACCTGCGCCGGGCCCTGGACTATCGGGCCTGGCACACGTTCCTGATCGAGCGATACCAGGACGGCCGCTGGCGGCCCGCGGCCGGGCCCGCTTCCGGGGGCGAGCGGGTGCTCACCGTCTCGCTGCCGCTGTTCGCCGCCGCGTCATCGCACTACCGCTCCGCGCACCCCTGGGCGCCTCGCCTGGTGACGCTCGATGAGGCCTTCGCCGGAGTGGACGACGACGCCCGGGCCAAATGCCTGGGTCTCCTGACGACGTTCGACCTCGACGTGGCGATGACCAGCGAACGGGAATGGGGCTTCTACCCCACGGTGCCCGGGATCGCCACCCACCAGCTGGTGCGCCGCGACGGTATCGACGCGGTCCACGTCACCACGTGGGAGTGGGACGGCGCGAAGGCGGAGCAGGTGGAACGGACCGCGACGAGCCGCCGTCCCAGCAATCCGGTCCAGCCCGAAGACGGCCTGTGGTAAAGGATCCGGTACGGCTGCGCCGTACCCTCGGCGCACCGGAGCTCAGCCGGCTGATCTCGCGGCTCGCTGCCCGGGTCGAGCAGGACAAGGAGCTCTACGCGCCCGTTGTGCTCGTGCAGCCGTCCGACGAGGAACGCAGAGCGGTGGAGCGGCTCCTCGGGCGCCGTGCCCGGCAGGGAACGGCCAGACTCAGCATCAGCCCACAGGCGATCGAATCCGCTCTCCGCCTGGCGGGAGTCTGCGACAACCTCCGCGAAGCGGTGGACCACCTCGTGGGCCCGATCTCCATCCGCTCCCACGAGCGGGCCCGCGAGGAGGAGGCACGGGCGACGCTGCTGGCCACGCTGTCGGGATGCCGCCACGCAGCCGAACCATGGTTCGCCGAGTGGCTGAACAACATCTCATCCGATGGAACGTTGACCAGGGCAATTCGCCAGGGCGGCGAACCGGCAAAGGGGGCACGGGCCGTCCTGGACGTGCTCCCGGCCGACGCCAAGCCGATCAGTGTGCTCGCGGAGCAGGTCACCGGCGACACCAAGGCGCTGTCCGGAACGCCGCTGGCCAGGCTCGTCCTGCGGGCGCTCGCCGCGCGAGCGGGCGAGCCGATGCCGGCCTCGGCGGCGCAACGCCGGGCGCTGTGGGAGTCCGCGGGCGTGATCGTCGATGATCTGGCCAGCCAGGTGCTGGTGCTGGGGCTCAGCGCGACCGGTTCGCCACTCGGGGACTGGCTCACGGCGGCGGCCAAGCACGCCACACCGTTCCGCGTGACGTTGCACCAGCTGGTCACCATGCCCATCCGCATCACCTCGCCCGTCGTGTTCGTGTGCGAGAACCCCGCCGTCCTCCGGGCCGCCGTGGGCGTCGCGGAGGCGGCGCTGGTCTGCACCGAGGGAATTCCCTCCATCGCCTGTCATCGGCTGCTCGCCGCCTGCGCCGACCGGCAGGTGTGGTGGCGCGGGGACTTCGACTGGACGGGATTGCGGACCACGACGGAGGCGGTCGGCCGGTACGGAGCCACTCCATGGCGCATGGACGTGGCGACCTACAAGCAACTGTTGGGTGGCGGGGATTCTGAGCCGTTGCGCGGCAGCCCGGCGGGTAGTCCTTGGGATCCTGATCTTGCTGTGCGGATGAGGATCAGTGGGCGGGCGGTCATGGAGGAACGGCTCATCGACGAGTTGGTCCGCGACCTGCGGACGACGGGCGCTCAGTGAGCGGCTCCTCGATGCCGTGACGTTTCCCATGTGGGGCCGGATCGGCCGCCGCGAGGTCTGTCCGACGATGGCCAAGGGCTTCGTCGGGTCTGCGTCTGGATGCCGCTGGTTCAGGGCCTGGTGGGGGCAAAGACACGTGTGCAGCTCAGCAGGCGATGCGGTTGTGTGGATGCGGAGACGGAACGTCAGCGAGGGGTGACGTGTCCGCGTCTGCCGGTGGATGACGAGTCGGTGTCGCGGCAGTTCTCCACGCTGAGGTGCTGCGGGCTGAAGGGAGCCCTGGCCTTCTTCGCCGAGCCAGCCGCGGGCTGCGGTCAAGTCGCCGGCCAGGATCAGCACTGCTGGCCTGGCACCGCAGACTCATGGCCAAGAAGTGGGACTACAGCAATCGTCGCCGTCCCGGACGGCCACCCACCGCGGCATCGGACAGTTGTCCCCAGCGCAAGCCGAAACAGGACCGCCAACGCCCAGCGATGTGGCCAACCACCGAGTCCACCGCAGAGCCGTCCTCGGCGGCCTCATCATCCTATTTTGAGCCCCACAGGAGTATCGGAGCACCTCGAAACTATCTATACTTTACCTACATGAACAGTAGGTTTTGAAGGGTGATCTGGGTCATCGGACCACCGAACAGGAAGACCGAGTGATGAATCTCCAGTTCCTCTGGTACATCCCGAACCAAGCGCAGCCCGGGCACCGCGGCGACGACGTCGTCGAGAACCACAACAGCCTGGAGACCCTCACCAGCCATGCCCAGGCCCTCGAGGAGCACGGGTGGGGCGGGGCGCTCATCGGCGCCGGCTGGGGACGGCCCGACACCTTCACGGTCGCCACCGCGCTGGCCGTGAGGACCACGACGTTCCAGCCCCTGATCGCGGTCCGGCCCGGCTACTGGCATCCGGCCAAGTTCGCCTCCGCCGCCGCCACCCTGGACCACCTCACCGGCGGGCGAGTGCTGATCAACATCGTGTCGGGCAAGGACAACCTCGCCGCGTACGGCGACAGCGAAGGCGACCAGACCCACCGCTACGCCCGCACCAAAGAGTTCCTCCAGATCGTGCGCAAGCTGTGGACCGAGGAGAACGTCACCTACCACGGCCAGCACTTCAGCGTCACCGGCTCCACCGTGGCGCCGCGAACGGTCGTCCGGGGCGAACGCAAGCACCCCAGGCTCTACTTCGGCGGTGCCTCCGAAGCCGCCGAGAAGGTGGCCGCCGCCGAGGCCGACGTCCAGCTCTTCTGGGGCGAGCCACTGGATGGCGTCGCCGAGCGGATCGACCGGCTCAAACACCTCAGCGAGAAACTGGGACGCGAACACCCTGCGCTGGAGTTCGGACTGCGGATCACCACGCTGGTGCGCGACACCACCGAACAGGCCTGGGCCGACGCCGAGGCCAAGGTCGAGGAGATGGCGAACGGCGGCATCTCGCGTGACCCGAACCGGTTCACCGCCGTCGGTCAGCAGCGGCTGCTCGACCTGGCAGCGCGAGGAGAGGTGCTCGACGACAACCTCTACACCACTCCCGGCAAGTTCGGCGGCGGCGGCGCGGGCACGACCTGGCTGGTCGGCTCGGCCGAGGACGTGGCGAAGTCGCTGCGCAAGTACCAGGCACTCGGCATCACCCACTTCGTGCTCTCCGACACTCCCTATCTGCCAGAGATCAAGCGCCAGGGCGACCGGCTCCTACCGCTGTTGCGCGGATGAGCGCCGATGCCTGATGCCACAGCCGAATGCACAGACCAACCTTGTCCCTCTGCCGCTCTGAAAGGACGCCTCGCTTTGTCAACGCCTTCATCCCGCACGCGGTTAACGCCTTCATCCCGCACGCGAAACACGCAACCGCACCGGCTGCGCTCCGCCGTCACGGTGGCCGTGCTCGCCACCAGCACGGCCTTGAGCGGCGCAGCCGCCTCCGCGTCGACAGCGCGGACATCGGGCCCGGCCGACGTCGACGTGGCGGTGGAATGGTACGACGTCACCGCCGACACCATTGCCGCCGCCGGCTCTTCCACGCAGGTAACCAATAGCCGCACGTGGGCGATCAGCTGGTTGTCCGCCGCCCGCGCCGTGCGATCCGGTCCCCGCCAGCGCGCCTTCCAGGACGCCGCGCTCGCCTCCGCGGTCCGCACCTCACTCGTGACCCTGGTCCCGGCCCGCACCGCCGAGCTCGACGCGGCGTTCGCGGCGACGCTGGCGCGCATCCCCGCCGGCCCGTCCAAGGATCGTGGCGTGGCGGCCGGAGCCGAGAAGGCGACGGCGCTGCTCACCGAACGGACCGGTGACGGCCTGGACCCGGCGTCGGTCAACCCGCCGTACCCGGTCCCGCAAGCCGCACCCGGGGTCTGGCAACCCACGCCGCCGGCTTTGGGGCCGGCCCTCCAGGCGGGCACGAGGTTTGCCAGACCGTTCCTTCTGGGCCGCGCCGACCGGTTCCGACCGGGGCCTCCTCCCGAACTCGGCTCTCCGGAATATCGGGCCGACCTTGAGGAGGTACGCGACTACGGCGCGGCGAACAGTAGCGCGCGCACGCAGGCCCAGACGGACATCGCGCAGTTCTGGCTGGGGTCCTCACTGACCATCTACAACGGCGTCCTGCGTGCCGCCGTCGTCCAGTCCCGCCTGCCGGCGCCGAGGAAGGCCGAGCTCGTCGCGCTCTTCCACGTCGCTCTGGTGGACACCCAGATTGCCACCTCGGATAGCAAGTACACCTATGTGAGCTGGCGCCCGGTCACCGCGCTTCACGCCGCCGACACCGGCCACCCCTCCATCCCTTCGGATCCGGCCTGGACACCGCTGCACACGACGCCGTCGCACCCCGACTACCCGAGCGGCCACAACACCTACTCCGGCGCCGCCGAGCAGGTGCTGACCTCACTGGTCGGCTCCCACTCCCGCGAACCGTTCGAGCTCACCAGCCCGACCGCGCCCGGGGTCACTCGCACCTACACCACGTGGAAGGTCCTGACCGATGAGAACGTCGACGCCCGGGTCTGGTCGGGCATCCACACCCGCTCCGCCGACCAGGCCGGGGTGACACTGGGCCGCCGGGTCGCGTCCTACGCTCTACGTCACGCCGCACGACTGTTCTCGTAGGTCGCACCAGGAAGACCACTGAAGATCCTCGTCTGGCCCCGTTCCTTCTGGGACGGGGTCAAACAGCGGTCGCGGCCGGCCACGACAGCCGTCGCTCTCGGCCTCCGCCGCGCGGCGACCTTTGAGATCACAGATGGCGGTACGCGGCGCCGGGATGGGTATCGGGCAGCCGGTGTATCCCGGGGCCGAGCAGCCGCTCGCGCAGCGTACCGTCGTCGTACGAGGTCCGGTAGCGGCCGCGCCGCTGGAGCTCGGGAACCACGAGCTCGACGAAGTCCTCCGCCGTCCCCGGCGGCAGGTACTGCATGAGGTAAGCCGGCCAGGATCGTCACCGCGCTCCAGGAGGCCGACCGCTGGACCGCCGGGCACCCGCGCGAGGCGGCCGCCCTGTTCGACGGCGACCTCGACGCCT
>NZ_JBSGFQ010000165.1:0-19844 GCF_053603495.1 Nonomuraea sp. NPDC004186
CCGCGACGACATCCACGAAGCTTTCATGACCCTCGCCGCAACCATCATTTGCTGGCGCCGCCTCACCCGCTGATCATTCTGTTAGGACTTCTTAGGGCTGAGGCTTGATTACGACTGAGTAGCCTTGGGCCAGTACGGATGCCAGGAATTTAACGGCGGCGTCCTGGTCGGCGATAGTAAATGTTTGTTCTGCGGGCAGCAACTCTTGTGGCGGGCTCACGACGGTGGGTTTGCGGGACCTGCGGCCGCGAGGCTTCTGTAGGGGGCGCTGCCCCGCACGAAGCATGGCGATCTCGGCGGTGACGACGGGTCGCTGCCGGTGCTGTGCGTCCGCAAGGATCGTTTCCAAGCGCCAGATCGGAGAACCGGAGAGGACGAGGTCTGCCTCGGCGATACGTTGCCGGTTACGCCACCGAGAGACTGACTGGGCATCTCGACCGAGGACACGGCCTACCTCCTGTATGCCGAGGATGACAGGCTGTTGTTCCCCCTCCTGTGGGACATAGCCGTGGGGGACGGTGTCCTTATAGGCCTTGAGCTGCTTCTCGTCGACCCGGCGGTCTCCGGTACCGCTGATGCGTAACACCGTCTCTAGAAGCCAGTACGGGTTGCCGGAAGCGATCAAGTCGGGCTCGGGAAGTGTGCCTTCTGTGCGCCACTTCTGTGACGTCTGGCGCTCGACTCGGAAGAGGAAGGCGATCTCAGTGTGCCCGAGCAGGTATGGGACCCGCATTTGAGCCATGAGAACCTTCCCAATACCTGAGCTCCTGCCATAAGACCGCTAGGGCGGACGGTGCACCGCACCTGGCCATCCGTACAGATCCTAGGCGGAGCAGTGGGCAAGCTGGGTAGCCGACAGCGGGTTGACTTCGATCAGGTTTCGAGCAGCGGCCGAACTCAGTACCGATGCCGGCGTTCCTTCGCGCGGGAGGTTACGCTAGCTCCCGTCCATGCCTGATTTCCCACGTTCCGACATCGGTGTAGAAGCGGCCGAAGTGCCGAAGCCACGCTGCGATGGTCTCCGTGGTTCTCCTGGCTTGCTCCTGGGTCAAGCCTGTCTGTTCCTGCAGCGCATGCTGCAGCTCTACGTTGGTTAGGCGATTACCCTCCACCAGTGTTTGGAGAGCCGGAATCTCTCGCAGGCGACTTTCGACCCAGCCTGAAAACTGGGCTTCGGTTAAGCCTGCCGGCACGCCTAGAAACGCGAGGTCCCGTAGGATGGCCGCTTCCACGGATCGCCCGAATTGAGCCCTCCCGCAGTAGTAAAGGTAAACGGCCTCCGGACGTCGTGTAACTGGGTACCAGCCGTGCTGTGCCTCCTCTCGTAGCTGGTCGGAGGCAGTAGGGCGGCGTCCCTTCAGCAGCTCCGCTTGTCTTCTTACCAGGGCGGCCATGTGGGGCGTCGCCTCGACCGCGCATTCATGGATCTTGGTGAGTACCCGACCGACTTCCGGATGCACCGCCGGCACCTCGACAAGGATCTCAATATTTGGATTCGTGGCCCACCCGGTGGCCTTCGCTGTCAGGTTGGCCGATCCGATCAGACAGCGCTCGCCTGTGAGGTAGAGCTTGGCGTGCAGGCTCGGACACAGAGCGATGCGCAGCCGCTTGTCGTCCTCTGCGAGCTCAATGATCTCGGGGTCCGATACCCCTGCCGCCACCTCCTCGGGGACCCACCGCGTGATGCACTCGACGCTCTCGACAGAGGAAGGGACGGCGGAGAGTACAGCTGCCAGAACCTCTCGCTTGATGAATGGCGCCACAAGGGCTACGCGTTCATGGGCGCCCGTCATCATGTCTTCGATCTGCCGCCAGATGTGGGCGGGTTGGGTCACGCGTCGCTGGCCTTTCCGTCCATGAAGTCGCGGGCGTACCGTCCCCACTCGCGACGGGCGTCCGCGATGCGTTCGCGGTCGCGGTCGGGGTAGGTTTCGTCTTCCATACGCGCCCAGGAGAAGAGCAGCAACTTGAAGGTCTCCGCGACACTGTTGAGCCGGTCGCGCAGGTCGTTCACGTCCGCGTCTTCCGGGACGTCTTCAAGGACGGTCATCAGCTGAGCGTGTAGGGGGTGCTTTTCGTTGAAGATCACCTGCAGCATACCGGCCATGAGGTCGATGCTGAAGAAGGCGGAGGTGTCCTGGAAGCTCGAGATCCACCGCGCGCGAAGGTCCTTCTCTAGGGCCTCATCGACCATGGACTGTGCAGTGTCCTCATCAAGGTGATGCCGCCGGGTGAGGGCCTCTACCTGTTCTTGCCGCTTGGTCTCGGCGGTCGCCCCTTCCTCTAGCTCGTCCGTCTTGCCGGTGTAGCCCTCCTCGCTTCGGCGCTTGACGGCGTCGGTAGCCCTGGAAACGACGTCATCGTCGTGCCGCTTCTTGCTTTCGCGTGTCCCAACTGTCTGCTGCTTCAGCTGCCGCCGAATGGCCGGCAGGAGCTTTTCCTCCAGATAGAGCACAAGATCGATGAGGGGTAGACGTGAATCGCTGAACTCGGCAAGACGCTCCTTGAACTCCTTGAAGGACTCACCAGCCTCGGCGTGGGCCCTCCAGTCGAAATGAGCCAGGGAGGAAAAGACAGTGGCGCTCTGCTTGTTGTTCGTCACACCGAAGATGGTGTCGAGTTCCGGCGGGAACTCCACCTCGATGCCCCACCACCGTTCCGTTGGGTTGTACCCGATGGCCCAGGTTGCGTCGAGGTCGAGTTCCCTGCCCTGGCGTACGAGCGAGATGCCGACGTTGCGCCTGGCGTGCTTGCCCCACGAAAGAGTTCCAGGATCGGCCGTGCGGCTGATGCCGTCAGGCCACGGGTGGCCTTCGACATTGGCACGGCGCGCTTCGGGACGAGCGATGGTGGCCCGGACGGTGATGTGGTGCTTCTTGCCCTCATGGACCACGGGGAAGCGCGTCACGCCGGGCTCGGATTCACTGCCCATGGAGAAAGGCATGAACATCGGCTTGTCCGAGAACGGCGCTGGGGTGGAGGTGGGCGTCATCAGGTAAAGGGGGTCGTTAGGTACGGCGTGGTACTCGCCTTCGACGACCTTGCCCTCGCGAACGGGCGCCATTCGGATGTCGACGCGTCCGTCGTGGAGGTAGTGCCGGTACACGCGGCCAATCAGCTCGGCAGTGTTTTTCAGGGTGACGGCGGCTCCCCACCACTTGACCTTGTCCAGATTGGTCCAGACGACGAGCGTGCCAGTGTCACTGAGCCCCTCGCTTAGGTCCCGCCAGTAGTCGGGCAACGGGTCGTGTGTGGGTTCGGGGACATCGTCGATGAGCCCCATTTCGATCTCTTTGAGATCGAGGTAGGTATGCATTGCGTTGCCCGCTCCGTTGGTCCAGGACCAGACGTCGAGCCGAGTGCACTGGGACATGCTGGAGTTGGGCAGGCCCATGCCGAAACGGCCGATGCGGGTGGGATTGGCGCCCTGTCCGTCACCATACTTCAGGGCGCGCCGTAGCTGCGGCGGCTCCATGCCGTGGCCGTTGTCGAGGACGGCGATGGTTTCCACGCGGTGATTGGTGCGAGCGCCGACTTTCACGGGGTTTTCGCAGGCAAAGACTTCCACGAGGGTGGCCTCGGCGTCGATGCTGTTGTCGATCAGTTCGGCGAGAGCGTAGGCGGTGTTCTTGTAGCCGCTGTCCCGCATGGCCTTGACGGTCAACGAGGGACTGACGATCCGGTAGTTGCTGCCGTCACTCGTCACGCTGTCTCCCATACGTCTTCCCAGTTGATGAATGCCTCTGCCACGTCGCCGAACCCGGGAAGCTCTGGGTTCGCGACGGTGACGATCTCGCAGGTAGCGGTACCGCCAGCCTTTGGACCCCGGATGACGCGCCCAACCATCTGGCTGTAGAGCACCAAGGACTTGGTTGGGCGGGCGATCACTGCAGCACTAGCGGCCGGGGCGTCGAAACCGGTTGTCAGGACCCCGAAGTTACAAAGAACCATGGGGCGCCAACCGGCCCCCTTGAACCGGGAGATCACCTGGCTGCGGTGTCGGGGGGAGGACTCGCCGGTCACGAACTCAGCATCGATGCCGCCCGCGGACAGGACAGCCGCGATCAGCCGGCAGTGCTCCACGGAGGCGGCGAACACAAGAATCCGGCGGTGTTGCTGGAGCAGCTCCATGATCGTCTGAACGATCTTAAGGTTCCACTGTTCGTCCCGCGCGAGCTCGGCCAGCATCACGGCTGGGATGTCGAATGACCGTGCCAGGAGCTGTTGATCCTGACTCGACAGGTGCATACCCGGCTCAGAGGCCACTGTCCTCATCAGCGGCTTGGCCAGGTATCCCTGCTCAATCAAGGCCGTCACCGGATTGGTGTAGCCCTCGATTTCCAACATGACCTTTTGCCGTGAGAAGTAATCGGAAAGTTCCTCATCCTTGGAGATATCCGCCCACGTCCGTCCTGGCGTGGCCGTCAGCCCCAGGAGGCTGGCGTCGTGGCGGATCGTCAGTTCATCAACCACCCTCTGGAAAGTTGGCGCGATGATCTGATGAGCCTCGTCGAAGACGGTCAGGGTGCTGCGTGCCGCAAGGGTGGTCAGGAACTGTGGATCCGACTTACTAGTCGAGACAGCCTTCTCTAGGCCGAGAACGACCAGCCCGTCGGCCATCTCAGTAAGCTCGGCAGGGGTGTTGCCCCATACACGAAGAACGGGGAGAGGACGGTCACCCACCTTGGCCCAGGCGCGCTCAAATTCTGAGGCGGCCTGCTCCAGCAGCTCCTGTCCGTGCGCAAGCCACACCACCACGGTCGGTTCATGCTGCCGTAGATGATCGCAGATCAGGCTCATGGCCGTTCGGGTCTTGCCAACGCCAGTGGGTAGATGGAGCACTGTTCGCCGCGAGCCGTCGTATAGCAGCTCCTTGACTCGGGCCCCTGCATGACGCTGATGTGGAAACAAGGCATACTCGGGGGCCATCTCCTGCTTGAACGTCGGCGCGAGGGAGGGCACCCGGTCAATCGTGAAGCCGAAGAACTCAAGTAGTTCGCGCCGCTCATCAGCCGTCCACTTCAGGCTCTGCAGATAGTCCAGCGGCGCCTGCCCATCGCCTAAGGAGCCAAGCCGCTGCGCCAGCTCGGCCTGCTTAGGGCTCGGAACCATTTCTATGAGAGCGGAGCGTTCGGCCCTGTCGGCGACTAAGCGCTCGGCGTCGAGAGCGATCGGAGCGACGGCCCGCAGCCGATCGTCTGGCGCTGTGCCACCCTCGATCAGATCGAGCAGGGCACACAGCTGCTCGCCGAGATGTGCCCGGATGTATGACAGGGGCGCACCAGCGAGGAGCGCCTTAAAGGACATCCCGGGTGACCAAGTTGTCACAGACTCACCTGCCCAGCGCGTGAGTGACAACAACCCGACCGCATGCGGTCTGCGTAGTGGTCATGCACATCCACCCCCAGCTTGAGCATGCCAAGAGCTGCCCCAACCCGTAGGCACTGCAACATCGCAGTGTGCGCACCACCCTAATCAGGGGCACCGACAACAGGAGCATCATTAGGGGAAAACCCCAGCCGAGGGCGGGATTTGTCGCTCTCTAACGAGCAACCCCGGCCCCTTAGGCAGATCTTGCTGTACGGGGCTGCGCGCACAACCTTGAGATGTAGAACGTGCGTTCCAGTAAGCGACCTGTGACACCATGCAACTGACGTGATTCGGGTGGCGGATCTTGCTCGCATGGCTAGGATCAACTTGCTACTGGTGGAAATCTGGATGCGCGGCTAGCTTTCCTCCAGGAGTACATTGATCTGCGACACGAGTGAGACGGGGTGGCGCATGATGAACAGGCCCAATGGGTCGGAGATGTCCTACCTTGACTACAATGCCACCGCGCCGATCCGACCTGAGGCCGCCGCGGCCGTTGTTGAAGCCATGCGGTCGGTCGGAAATGCCTCAAGCATGCACCAACCGGGGCGACAGGCCGCGCATCGGGTGGATGTTGCTCGTCGACAGCTAGCCGATCTGCTTAACTGCTCGCCGGGCGAAATCATCTTCACGTCCGGGGCTACCGAGGCGAACAACCTGGCCCTGCGCTCTGCCTACATGCCTGGAAAAGCGCTGGTAACGAGCCCGGTTGAGCACCCTGCGGTTTTGGAGACGGCCCGGATGGTAACCGCCGAGCGACCAGAGGATCTTGTGCTGCTGCCGGTCGGCTCCGACGGCCTGGTGGATCTCAACGCTTTGGAGCAGGTCTTCAAGACGCGAAGCGGGGGGGTTGTCTCCCTGATGGGAGCAAACAACGAGACCGGCGTCCTGACTGACCTTCGAGTCGTGGCCAAATTGACCCGTGAGGCCGGCGCCCTCGTCCATACGGACGCGACTCAACTCATCGGCCGCTTGCCGGTAGACGTTGTTGAACTCGACGTCGACCTACTGTCGCTGTCGGCCCACAAGTTCGGTGGCCCGCAGGGTGTGGGAGCGTTGTATGTGAGGCGCGGGACGCCTCTACCACACCGGCCGCTTCTCGTGGGTGGCGGGCAAGAGCGTGGCTGGCGCGCGGGTACCTTGAACGTTGCGGGGATTATCGGCCTGGGCGCTGGTGCCGACGCTGCGCGACGCAACCTTGTAGAGGAAGCCGAGCGTGTTGCCGCACTACGCGACCGCCTCGAACATTTGCTGACCTGCGCTCTGCCTGAATGTCGCATCAATGGTCGGCGGGATCAGCGACTCCCCGGTGTGACGAGCATCACGTTCCCGGGGGTGCCGGCAGATGCCTTGCTGGCGGCTATGCCGGACGTCGCTGCTTCGGAGGGCAGCGCGTGTGCTTCCGGTGCCCCGACGCCGAGTCACGTGCTCCTGGCGATGGGACTGGCCCGGGAGGATGCAGACAGCACGATCCGCTTCTCGCTGGGTTACGCCACCAAGGACGTCGAGATTGAGCATGCGGCGCGAGCTGTCGTACGGGCTGTGACTCAAGTTCGTGCCGCGCTGGTCGAAGCTGATAGTCCTCGCTGACTGTTACCCGGTTTAACACCTCGTTAGAGCAATCGCATAGGACACGGAGAGGTTCTGGATGTCAGACAGCCGGCTTGGGGAAGCCGCCCACTTTTCCTTCGCGCGACATGAGACCTTCGCGCCCCGCTTCGGCTGGCTGCACAAGGCGTATACGCAGGTCAAAAACGACCCGAGCGCGTTCCTAGCGGATGACGCCCCGGTGCTGTTCGGTGTGGGCAAGAACATGGTCAACGCCATGCGCTACTGGTCCCGGGCCTTCAAACTGACCCGTGAGCACCACCCGACGAGCGGGGCGCGCTCCAAGCACTCCTACCCCACGTGGGAGGCCCGTTGGCTGCTCGACGATGACGGCGCCGACCCATATCTGGAAGAGAATGGCAGCCTGTGGCTGCTGCACTGGTGGCTAGTCTCTTCCCGTCCAGGGGCCAAATGCTGGGCGCCGACCTGGTATACAGCTTTCCACCTGGCGCCGTTCTCCCGGTTCACAGTGGCGGACATGACGCAGGTCGTCACCCGGCATGTGAACTTCTCCTACAAGGAGGGCCCGGTCGAAGCCTCCATCGTTCGTGATGTCGACTGCTTGACCAAGATGTACGCGCGCAGCGTTCCGGAGAAGGCTGGCTCCCCGGGCAGTTACGAGGACCTGCTCGCTTGCCCCTTCCGCGACCTTGACCTGCTTACCTTCGTCGGCACGCGTGGCAAGCCGGAGTGGCAGTTTACTAGCGGGCACCGCACCACGCTGCCCGCCCGGGTCCTGGCCTATGCCTGCCTCGACTACGCCGCCAAGTTTTCCCGTCAGGCCAACTCGATCTCTGTTGCCCGCCTGGCCAACGAGCCAGGTTCCCCGGGGCGCGCCTTCCGCGTTAGGGAGAACGAGATCGTCATGGCGTTGCAGAAGGTCGCTGCGGACCACCCGCAACTCAACCTAACCGAGGCCGTGGGGCAGCGCAGTCTCGCGTTCACGGGCGATCCCTTCGCTCTGGCTTGGAAGGTTCTCGACGAGCAGTACAACTTCGTCACCCACCGCCCCGGTTTCCCCACCCGCGAAGAATGGGCTGCCAAGTTTCCCAAGCTTGCCGAGGCCGAGCAAAAGGAACTCACCACCAACACCTTCGACATCGCCGAGCCGCTCTTTGAGGAGACCGCGTGACCACCGCAACCCCCACGCGGCCCCACAGCTCCGCCGCCTTCGCCCCAGAGTTCCCCGCCAGGATCGAGCTCGTCGGATCCCAGATGCGCTCGACGAACCTCGAGCGGGACGTTACTGACGCCCTGCACGACCCTTACGTCGGCGCCCGGGCGGTCGACGTCCTGGAACGCCTCGCCAGCGCGCTTGCCGACCCACGTCGGACCCGCGCCTGGTCGTTCACTGGCCCATACGGATCCGGCAAGTCCACCCTTTCCAACTTTATTGACGCATTGCTTGGGCGGGACGCCAAGCGGCGCAGCGAAGCCGAGCGCATCCTCGACGAGGCTAGCCCCGCCCTTGCCCAGCGCCTGGTCGCAGCACGCGACGCTATCGCCCCCGACGGGTTCCTCGGCGGCGTAGCCACCGCACGCCGCGAGTCTCTGGTCGCCACGCTCGCCCGCGCGCTGCACACCGCGGCGGAGCGACGTTGGGGCAAGCGCATCTCGAAGGCCATCGCCACGGCCCTTGCGGCATGCGCTGATCCGGAGACTGTCAGTGCCAAGGACATCCTTGACGCCATTGCCGCACTGACGGCGGATGGGCAGCAGCCCCTGCTCCTCGTCATCGACGAGTTCGGCAAGACGCTGGAACACCTTGCTGGCCACAACGAGTTTGCCGATACCCAGCACGACCTGTTCCTCCTGCAGGAACTTGCCGAGAGGGCGGCTGGCCCTAATGGGTTGCCTGTCTACCTGATGACCCTGCAGCACTTGTCGTTCATGGACTACGCCTCACGGTCCAGCGAACTCAAAACCCGCGAATGGGCCAAGATTCAAGGGCGCTTCGAGGACATCACCTTTGTCCCTCATTACGGCGACTCCCTGCACCTGCTGCGCCGCTACCTCGATCACTCGGCGGTAAGCCCCGCAGGACAGGCACTGATTGCCGCATCGGCCCAAGCGTCTGCGGAGATTTGGACGGACCATGGTCTCGGAGTCCTGGCTGAACTCGGACCCGAACACTTCGCAGACCTCTATCCGTTGCACCCGATCACGGCCCTCGCCGCACCGATCCTTGCTGCCCAAATTGGCCAGCACGACCGCAGCATCTCAGGCTTCCTCAACAGCGGCGAGCCCAATACCGTCCGCTACTCACTGGCCCGGCACAGCAGCGAGAAGGCCGACCGTGCCAGTACAGTACGACTGCCGCAGCTGTATGACTACTTCCTCAACTCTGGGCGCACCACCCTGCTGGTTTCCGCCAACGCGAGCCGGTGGATCGAGGTCGACTCGCGTATTCGGGACGCCAACGGCCTCCCGGACGCTGATCAGGATGTTCTGAAGGTCATCGGTGTCCTGAACCTGATCGACTCTGATGGGGTCCTCAGCGCGACTGCGCCGATGATCCACTTTGCTCTTCACGACCCCACTGAGGTCGCTGACCCCGACGCCTTCACGGCGCTCGAAGAGCGGCTCGCCGACCTTGTCCGCCGAGGCTTCGTGGTCCATCGTGAGTTCAGTGGCGAGTACCGAGTCTGGCAAGGAACCGATGTCGACATTGACGGTCGGCTCAAGGAAATTATTAGCCACTTCGATGACGCCTCGGTCATCGATCGTCTCGGCAGTCTCGTCCCGCCAGCATTCGTGGCTGGTCGCCATAGCCAGGTCACTGGCATGATGCGCGTGTTCTTCACCGCGGTCAGCGGTCCGGAGACCAAGACAGTTGCTGCCCCAGACAAATTGAAGGAGCCGGCCGACGGTCTCGTCGTCTTCCATCTCGGCACGGACGCCAGCCGGCCGAATGTCGACTCGCCCCTGCCAGTGCTTGTCGGCACTACGCCAGACCCCGACGTGGTGCTCACGACGGCAACCTACCTGGTCGCCCTGAAGGAACTAATCAATGACCAGGGCCTCGACCACGTGGCCCGGCGGGAAGTCACCGAGCGTATTGTGCAGGCTGAAGCGGAACTGCGGGAACTGATGCAGAACGCCTTCTACCCGCCGTCCTCAGAGGCGTCGTGGGGCCTGTGGCATAGCGGCATCGCTCCCGGCGAAGAACCAGCTGCCTCCAACCTGACGGCCCGAAGTCTCAGCGGACTGGTCTCTCTAGCCTGCGAGTCGGTGTATCCGCACACACCCCATATTCGCAACGAGATGCTCGGCCGCCACGTCTTGACTAGCCAGGCCGCCCAGGCCCGTGGCGTACTGCTATCGGCTATGTTCTCCGCCTCAGGGCAGAAAAACCTCGGCTTCACGGACGGCTATTACAGGCCCGAGCGCGCCCTGTACAGCGGCGTGCTGGCTTACCTTGGTCTACACCGCGAGAACGGCGTGGCCCGGGCCGAGAGCCAGCAGGAAAGTTTGCTCCCGTACGGCTTCTCCCCGCCTGGTGAAGGCCACGAGCATGCCCAGCCCGCCTGGAACGCGTTGAACGAGGTGCTTACCAGCGCCACCGAGCGTCTAAGCACCGAGGAGATCATTCGGACCCTGATGAGCCCGCCCTTCGGCCTCAAGGCCGGAGTCGTTCCGGTGTTCCTCGTGCCAGCCCTTGTCATCCGCCGACACGACGTCGCCCTGTTCGAGGATGGCACCTACCTGCCCCGGCTGACCATCGACGTGGTCGAACGCCTCATCAAGGGCCCGGGACGCTTCGCGGTGAAGTACACGCCAGCCGGAGACGGCCAGCGCGGCAGCATTATTAAGAAGCTGTTGGTCTCCCTCGGTGTGGAAGCACCACGCTCCAAGGCTCTGCGTAACCCCGACCTGCTCGCGGTCGCCAGTGCCCTGATCATGCGGGTGGCCGACCTCAACAAGTACGCCCGCACTACCAAGAACGTTTCCGCCGATGCTCATGCCGTGCGCTCGACCATTGCGAGAGCGGTTGACCCCGACGAATTGATCTTCCATGCACTGCCCAAGGCTCTCGGTCTCCCTGAGGTCCCGGCAAACACGCGCGCCAACACGGAGACGGCGAACACTTACGTTGAACGCCTCACTGCGGCTGCGGACGAACTCGTCGCGATCGACGATCGGCTGCGCACGGAGGTCGTCCGAGTACTGGCCAAGGAGTTCCGCCTGCCAGCCGAACTGTCCCAGCTGCGTATCCAGCTCGCGGCTCGTCTGCAAGGCTTCGCAGACGCCGTGCTGGCACCGGAACTGCGGGGATTTGTCGACTTTGCTCTTAGTGGCAGCCTCGAAGACGATGATTGGCTTGAGCCCATCGTCGTGCGTCTGACCAACTCCGCCCTCGGAGACTGGGACGACCACGAAGCCAGGGTATTCCCGCAGAAAGCACGGGCGATGGCTGCAGCCCTCGACCGCGTCGGGCACCTGCACCATGCCGGACGTGAGATCCATGGCCGGGAAGAGAAGCTCGACGCACAGCTGTTGACCTTGACCGACAGCGCCGGCGTAGAGCAGCGCACTCTTATCTACGTGCCCGAGCAGGCCCGTGGCGAGGCCGACAACCTCGCCATCAACGTCCTGAAGCAGGCTGAGAAAGTGCTCGGCCCAGATGGAGCACGCATTTTGCTCGCTGCCCTCGCCCAGCGCGTGACCGATGCCGCCACAGCGGCGAGTGAAAGGAAGGCAGAGGGATGACCGAAGGAGTTGACACCAAGAAGGTCCGGCACGTGCTCGGTATCTCCGGCGGCAAGGATTCCTCCGCGCTCGCCGTCTACATGCGCGACCGAGTCCCGGAGATGGAGTACTTCTTCTGCGACACTGGTGCCGAGCTGCCTGAGACCTACGAGTACCTCAACCGGCTTGAGGCCGCCTTGGGCAAGTCGATCGTGCGGCTGAACGCCGACCGTGACTTCGACCACTGGATGGAGGTCTACCAAGGCACCTTGCCCAGCCCTCAAATGCGCTGGTGCACCAAGAATCTGAAGATCAAGCCTCTGGAAGACTGGGTTGGTGACGACGAAGTCATCTCCTACGTCGCCATTCGCGCCGACGAAAACCGCCTTGGCTACGTCAGCACCAAGCCGAACATCGAAGCCGTCTTCCCCTTCCGAGAGGATGGCATCGATAAGGACGGCGTGATGCGCATCCTCGACGAGGCCGGCATCGGTCTTCCTGACTATTACGAGTGGCGCACTCGCTCAGGCTGTTACTTCTGCTTCTTCCAGCGCAAGCACGAGTGGGTCGGCCTCAAGGAGCGTCACCCCGACCTCTTCGAAAGGGCTGTCGAATACGAGGAGAAGGTCCGATACCGCCACACAGCCATGAAGGGTCGCAACTACACCTGGTCGCAGGGCGAGTCCCTTCCGGAGCTGATAGCGCGCAAGGACGAAATCGAGGCAAAGCACCAGACGGCTTTGGAGCGCGCCGCCAAGCGCATCAAGCCCAACCGGCCCCTCTTGGAAGTGCTTAGTGATGCCCTCGACTCCGATGATGACGAGGCCGGTTGCTCCGTCTGCCACCTGTGATAGGGGCAGGCGCCTGTGCCAAATTGCTCAAGCCCGCCTCGCGGATGCTCTCCGCGGGGCAGGCTGTTGCCATCAACTGTTCGGACATCAGACACCGAACGACTGACTATTCTGGGTGGTGTCCGATAACAGCAGACCATCGCACGAATCGCAAACTCAATAGGGTCTGAACGGCTCACGTGGTTATCGATTCGGAGCCCCGCCCCCTATCCAAGACGTAGCAGTCGATGACCGCGTAGCACTCGACCGCATCGATTCAGTGCCTCGTACCAACCGTCTTCGGTGCCGATCAAGTGTGGCTGCTCATAAAGGCCCGCTTTGACCTCGGCATCAGTCAGCCGTCTGTACTTAGGCGCGTCGGGGTCATCAGCTGTGAGGAATTCGTGCTTGCGGTGAAGCAGCGGCCGGTTGGTTGAATTGGCATACGACAGGTAAGAAGACTTCAGCGTTCTTAGGTCTACGGTATAGGACGACAGCAAACGAGGATGTGGATCGGTGTCGAAGTCGGGATAGTCCAGCCAACTGACTCCCCGGCCTTGATGCCGGAGCTTGGCAACGGTCCAGTCGGCGGGGCGGCCGGCCGCGATGCTGGCGCAGTGCTCGTATAGACGGAGTATGACTGGCATACGATGGATTGCACGTCGATGGACGTACAACGCAGTTGGGGTAAATTTTCCAGCCACCGAGCCGGTCATAGCCCGCCTTACGTATCCGTCGTCACGCAGCTTGAGCAACAGCCGGTCGGCGCGCTGACAGGCTTCTGCGTAGGAGGAAAAGAAGGCGCGTACATCGAGCTGTACCGTTACCGGCAAGCTGCTAGAGGGGCCGCGACCGTGGAACAGCTCGACGGCCAGGAAGAGCAACGTATCCAGTGTCGTCCGCTTCGCTCCGGCCTCGACTTTTGTCGGATCAGCCGTTTGATTCACCAGGCGGTGCAGCTCGCTTGGGCGCAGACTGCCAAGAAGCCCTGCCATCGCAAGGGGCATTTCTTCCAGGCGAGGAATACGCCCACGCCGCTCCAGATAGTCAACGACAGCAGCGATGGCCGAGGCCGCATCCTCAGAGGAGAGCCACTCCGAGCTGGGTGTCACCCGTCGGGCCATGTAGCGTAGGCGAGCATCGTCGCTTTTGAACGCATACACGATGCCCGGTGCGGCCGACAGGCATCGCACGTTGGCGGTGTCCTGGACGTAGTCGCGGAGCTCGCCCGCCGCGAACAGATACTGAAACGTGTTGCGGCTGGTGAGGATCCCGTCGCCGTGCTCCTCACCCTTGATCTGGTTGCGCTCCCAACGAAGGCGCGCAGATACCACTAGCGCTGTCTTAGCCAGCTCCCATGCGCGCTTCAGGGTGCGTTGTCGCTCGGCGCGGTCCTCAATCACGTTCAGGACGTAGGTGAGTAGCACGATGTCCGCTGGCTCCAAGCGCCCGTCCGGGAAGTAGACCGGGTCCCACCCGGAGACATCGAGATCTAGACCTTGCAGAGCGCGTATGTCTCCGCCCCGACCACAGCCGTAGTCGAGAACAGACGTTCCTGGGACCAACTGCAAATCGATCACAGCTTGTCGAGCCGGCGCCGACATGCTCGTGCGGCCAATCGCTGTCAACTGCCTATCGCTGCGCCACCCTTGTCGTGTCATCGATGTCTCTCACTTCGTAAGACGGTTTGAAGGCGATTTGGCTGGAGCACCTCACCGCCTCATCAAGGGCTCGATCTTGCTCCATCGTCGAACCCTATGCGGTAGGTACCCCGCTGGGAGGGAAGTGCGTACCTTCCGCCTCCAACGACGTCTGGAAACAGGTGAACAGGCTCTCCCTGCCGGAGCCGATCACCACGGCTGTCTAAAGACCATCCTTGTCGAGAGCATTAACCGATTACAAACTCCTGATTCTACGCACCTCGTTATCTACTTCTGTGGCCTCATGGAAGCGATTCTCATCGGCAAGTGCGAGGCAGAGTATGTGGAGAATCGATAGGAGGCTGTCGGTATTGCCGCCTATTCGACAGAGCTCTGCAGCCTTGTAATAGTAGTCGATTGCCTCACTGGCGCGATCCGCGCAGAGAAGCATAAATCCTAGCGACTCAAGCACCGCTATCCTGCTCTCATCATCTTCTGTCGATGTAAAGCATCGAATAGCGTCCTGATACGCGGCAGCTGCTTCTGACAACTTGTCCGCGCGATCTAGGGCCCTCGCCAGGTTAAACCAGGCCTGGCCGAGAGCATGGACATCGGAGCCTTCGCTAGATATGGCTACATCTTCGCGATAAGCATTGATTGCTTCATCTAGGCGACCCAGGGCATGAAGCGCATTTCCCAGACTGCCCCATGCGGCGGCCTCCCCGTGTTTGTCGCCTATACTACGATACAAATCCAGTGCATGTCGATGCTGTATCTCCGCCTCTTGGAAACGGGCGGCCTTGAGAAGAGCGGTGCCATAGAGATTTTTGAGAGCCGCAAGATTACGGGGATCCCCGCTCTCTTGCGCCATGCTCACTGCCTCTTGATGCATGGCGAGTGCCTCTTGTAGCCCATGCATGTCTGATTCGAGCGCAGCAGCGTAGTTCCCAAGAGCCCCGGAAAGATGCTGATGATCATCGAGCTCATGGAAGAGTTCATAGGTCTGTCGGCTGGCCTCAACGGCATCGGCTATGAGCCCAGATTCACGGCAAGCCATGCCGTAGGTGTTCAGAGAAGCAGCTTCACCACGTTGGTCATTCCGACTGCGAAAGAATTCGACCGCTTCCTGGCTTACAGCGATCGCACGGCTGAAATCTCGATTATGATGATATGCCAAAGCTAGATTGTTCAGGGCCCATCCTTCACTTAGGCCAGTCTTGTGTTGGCGCATGAAATCGAGACCGGACACTGCAACCCTGATCCAGTCGTCAAAATGCCGGTAAAGGTGAAAGAACTGGCCCAGCGTAAGAGCCATTGCTGCGCTAAGTTCGTGCGGAATGAGGGCGGCTGCAACTAGATTGCTGTATTCTTCTTGCAGCCACTTTACTTCATCTGAACGATGATCTGGTGCAGTAAAGCTTTCATGGCCTAGCTCTGCTATCGCTTGCTGTGCAGTGGCGAGATAGAAGAAGAGTAGCCTTTCTTGTGCTTGATAACGCTGATCTTCGTTACTCATAGCGTTTCCACGCTCATCGGCATAGATTCGAATCAGATCATGCATTCGCCATCGTCCCCAAGAGTGGCCGACCTCGATAAGATGAGCTCGTGCTAGATCTTGTAGAAGAATCTCTGCCTTGGGATTCTCCGACAGATGGACGGTAGCTCTAGTGGATATATCTGGCCCGCTATTAATCGTTAGGAGGCGAAAGAGTCGAGCATGTTGAGAAGTAAGCTGCTCGTAGGACAAATCGAACGCGGCCCGTACAGCCCGCTCTTCGTGGGAGAGCCCGCTGAGCCGAGTATGTGTGGCTTCAAGAGCCTTAGCGAGAGATGCCAATGGCCGTAGAGTGGAATCGGCAAGAAGAGCTGCCGATATTTGCAGAGCGAGCGGGAGGTACCCACACAGTTCCGCTATCTGTTGCGCGGCTTCCGGCTCCTTTTCAACCCGAGAATCCTGACTTCCGTGTGATTGTTGGAGTACTCTATGTATGAGCCCTTTGGCGTCGGGAGCATCCAGGATCGACAACTCGTGGATGCGTGCGCCCAACGCGAGCGTATGTCTTGATGTTACTATTGCGCGGCCGCTCGAGGGCAACAGAGGTAGGACTTGTTCAATGCTAGAAGCGTTATCGGCGATGATTAGGACATCCCTGCCCTGGTCAGAGAAGGCGGCAAGAGCGGATCGATACAACCGTGCTCGGTCTTGGCTGTCCGCAGGTATATGCTCTCCAGATATGCCAAGTGCTTCAAGGAATGCCGCCAGAGCGCGTTCTGGGGATATACGCCTGCGGTTGTCGTAGCCGAATAGGTCTATGAACAGGACTCCCCCACAAAACCAGCCCTTATCTTTTATCGCGCGCTGCGCTGCTTGCAAAACGAGCTCAGTCTTTCCTATCCCAGGCATTCCTGTAACGAGCGAAACGCCTGTGCCGTGATCTGGAGCAATTGACCCCAGCAGAGTGTCGAGTTCAAGTGCCCTCCCTACAAATGTGTCGGAATGGCGAGGAAGGCCGTCCAATGCTGGGGTCGTCCGAGGGGGGAGGTGGACGGATATGTCTCTTCCTTGGATTACGGCGTCGAAATATATTCCGCCATGTATCTGGTTATTTATGCTGTTTTCATCGCTAGGACCAGTTGTGCCGTTGTCGGCTTTCATTGCGCGCTCCGTCTTCTCCGCTTCGATGGTATGTCTACTTTGCTAGGGTTGGGTATTACCTGTCCTGCTGCGTCTTGTGGCTGTTTAGCGTTCATGTGATTAATTTGGAGGAGATGAGCGATGTGCCCATGGTGGGTTATGACTTTTCGTCCTCATAGGTTTCGTCCGTCTGTGGCGGGTTCGATGATGGCAGTGGTGCTTGTTGTGAGGAGATGCCTCTATGGTTCGAGACTTCTATATCGCGGCCTTGAGTGACGGGGCCGAAAAACGAACCTCCCATTATGTTGTTATTTATACTGCCGAATTGGGTTTTTTCGGGTTCGCTGGCGGGCGTCGACTCGGTCGGTTCTGCGGTATTGATTCGCTTATTGCGCTCCGTGACAGTTCCATAGATCGCTAAAGCCAATCCAGCCATACCAACGAACACCCCAACCACGCTGGCCGTTTTGTCGGCTTCGTCCAGTTCGATTTGGTAGAAGTAGATAGCCATGCCGACAGCGGTGGTTATAACGAGGGTTATGCCTATCCACTTCAAGACGCGTCCCGTCACTGGGGGCTCCTCTCTGAGAGCTTGGGGGTACTCGGGGGGCAGGATGGCTACTGTAACAATCGGACGATCACATGGCTGACATACTCGTACTTTGTTGGCGGCCCGCAGTCCTCGACGGAGTGTCGCCTCAAACGTTGATCGCGAGTAAGAGCCGAGACGTGAAGTTTACAGAACCGAGGGCTTCTGGCTTCTCGCAGCCAGTACGGCGCCGCTGCCAACTGTTGCTAGGCCGGACACGGTGGAGAGGGGTTAGCTGTTCCTGCAGGAGGACAACGTCAAGAACCACGGCGAAGGCCGGAGACAGGTAGAAGGCGAGTGCTGCGTGGGCGGGTCTTGAGCGATTGATCAAGGTGTAGAACAGGACGAGAGTGCCGCCGGTGCACACCACGCCGAGCACCAGCAGAGCGCCCAGAGCTGACGAACTTGGCGCGCTTACGAGGAGTGAGAACAGGCGCCAGGGAGTAGGAAATGCACGGTGGTCACCAGCATCGCTGCTGCGGCCACACCGAGGGGTTCGGCGTCGGCCAGGTGGCGTCGGATCATCAAGGCTCCGGCTGCGTAGCACACTGCGGCCGCGAGAACGAGCAGGCCGCCCAGCAGGGCTTGATATCCGCCGCGTAGATCGATCCCGAACAGGATGACGTGCCCGAGCAGGCCGAGGGAGGAGCCCCAGGGCGCCTTGTCAGCCTCGCGGCCTTTCCTGGGTAGGAATAGCATCGGGTTAACCCGTCCGGCGTTGATGTTCTCGAACGCTTCCGCGTGGGTTTGCTGCGCGATGACCCAGGGCACTCGCCCCGAACGCTGCGCGTCAGCGGGCTGACCTACACGGTGCTGGTGCCACGGTGTTCCGCCCGTGAGCGTGCGCTGGGCTCTGGCCTTGGTCCGGTGAGAACTATCACCCGCAGCCGTAGATGCAGCTCGCTGCCTCCAACGTCGCCGAGGGCCAGCACGACGAGGCCCGTGCCGCCATGTACGCGAAGGAACGGCGTCAGCAGCGGGCGCGGGTCGCCCTAGGTCGGAGCAGTAGCGCCGCATATCTAAGCAGGGCCCGATGCAATGTCCCCTTCCAAAGCCTCCCTCGAGTTCGGGTCAACGGTCGCCACTACTTGAGGGCAAGTCTCCTGGGCATCCTCCATGTTCTCCTGCTCTTGGAACAGGAGGTTCAGGTGGTACGCGGCCGCGGGGGCGTAATCCGGGTGGCCGGAGTCGATGGCGCGCTGGAAGGCGGCGCGTGCGCCATCTGTGTCGCCCTGTTCTTGGAGTAGAAGGCCCAAGCCCAATGCTGCTGTGGGGGCGTGATCCGGGTGACCAGATTCGATGACATGCCGAAAAGCGGCGTGTGCGGCGTCCATGTCGTCCAGATGTGCGAGCAAAAGGCCCAGGTGAAATGCTGCTTTGGGCGCTTGCTCCGGGTGGTTAGAGTCGATGGCGTGCTGGAAGGCGGCGCGTGCGCCGTCTGTGTCGCCCTGTTCCGTGAGCAGGACGCCCAGGCTGAACGCCGCTATGGGGCTTTCTTCGGGTCGGTCGGAGTCGATGGCGTGCTGAAAGGCGGCCTGTGCGCCAGCGGGGTCGCCCTGTTCCATGAGCAGGACGCCCAGGCTGAATGCTGCTGCGGGTGTGTGGTCGGGGTGGCCGGAGTCGATGGCGAGTTGGAAGGCGGCCTGTGCGCCAGCTGGGTCGCCTTGCTCGTCCAGCAGGAGGCCCAGGTGAACTGCTGCTTTGGGTGTGTGGTCGGGGTGGCCGGAGTCGATGGCGTGTTGGAAGGCGGTGCGTGCGCCGTCTGTGTCGTTTAGTAGCGAGAGCAGGAGACCTAGGTGGACCGCCGCAAGGGGGCTTTCTCCGGGATGACTGGAGTCGATGGCGCGCTGATAGGCGGCGCGTGCGCCGTCTGTGTCGCCCTGTTCCATGAGCAGGACGCCCAGATGGACTGCTGCTTTGGGCGCATGTTCGGGCTGGCTGGAGTCGATGACGTGCTGGAAGGCGGCCTGTGCGCCGGCTGTGTCGTTCCATTTCATGAGCAGGAGGCCCAGGGCGTAAGCCCCCATGGGACCGTGGTCGGGGTGGCCGGAGTCGATGGCGTGCTGGTAGGCGGCGCGTGCGCCGTTTGCGTCGGCTAGTTGCGAGAGCAGCAGTCCTAGGCGGATCGCTGCTTTGGGCGCATGGTCGGGGTGGCCGGAGTCGATGGCGTGTTGGTAGGTGGTGCGTGCGCCGTCTGTGTCGCCCTGCTCTTCGAGCAGGAGGCCCAGGGCGTACGCTGCCATGGGACCGTGGTCGGGGTGGCCGGAGTCGATGGCGTGGTGGTAGGCGGTGCGTGCGCCGTCTGCGTTGCCCTGTTCTTGGAGCAGGACGCCTAGGTTGAATGCGGCTTGGGGTGCGTGGTCGGGGTGGCCGGAGTCGATGGCGTGCTGGTAGGCGGTGCGTGCGCCGTCTGCGTTGCCCTGTTCTTGGAGCAGGACGCCTAGGTTGAATGCGGCTTGGGGTGCGTGGTCGGGGTGGCCGGA
>NZ_JBSGFQ010000165.1:19942-21926 GCF_053603495.1 Nonomuraea sp. NPDC004186
GAGTCGATGGCGTGCTGGTAGGCGGTGCGTGCGCCGTCTGCGTTGCCCTGCTCTTCGAGCAAGACGCCCAGGGCATACGCTGCCGTGGGACCGTGGTCGGGGTGGCCGGAGTCAATGGCGAGTTGGTAGGCGGCGCGTGCGCCGTCTGTGTCGCCCTGCTCTTGGAGCAGGATGCCTAGAGCGCATGCCGCCATGGATGCTTGATCAGGTTGCGTAGAAGTGCTTGCCTTACGAAATGCTGTAATTGCGTGGTCGGTGTGCTGGCGATCGTAGGCAGCGAAAGAGATGTTTAGGGCATCTCGTGGAGTGATGAAGTCCAGCAATTCTGGCCAAAGCTCGACGGGAATGGGCCGAGGCGCGTGGTCGGTGCCTTCATCGGCGGAGACCACATGGTCCAGCACGTCCCATCCATCCTGCCCACTCGTGGCAATGACGGTTCGAGTGAGTAGAGCCACTTGAGAAGCAACAGGTACCGCAGCCCATTGAGTCAAGCCGGTGTTGTATTGCTCGGTAGAGGCGGGCATTCCGACCTGGATCATGGGCAGATATATAGGAAACAGGCGACGCAGCTCAGAGTCGGATATGGGCCTATTTAAGCCGGCACGACGGCAATCTACGGCGGCCCGGACTAGGGCGCAGCCCGCAGGATTATCGTCTTGTCCGGCACGGTACTTGGCGATCAGTTCGACTCCACCGACCAGCGTTTCTGCGATACTGCCGCGAAAGCGTTCAGCGGGATACAACTCGCGGGCCTGCGAAAGTTCTTCGGCGGTAGGAGGGCGAAACTCCAACTCGTAGTTGTCTGCTCGCTCCAGCGCGGCCCGTGCGACACGGGTGACCTCACTCCCGGAGGCCAGGACCGCACGCCGGCGTTTGGCCGTCATGGTCGCGACCAGCAAGGCGCGTTCCAACACTGTGTCGAGCACGACTGTGGTCAACGCCTCCAAATCTGCGGGGGTGAGGTCATCAAGAACGACAAGACCGGGCTCGTCTCCAGCTATCGGCAGTCCTAGCTGGGTCAACTCCGCTAGCTGCTGTCCCCCGAGGGGAACCAGGACTTGGGTGTGGGCAGGCAAGGTTGCGCGGACCGCCTCAGCCAGAATGCGTGATTTACCTGCCTTGGTGGGTCCCCAGACCAGTACGAATGGATATGGGGGTCCAGGCTGTCCGAGGAGGTTACGAAGCTGCGCATCATCGGTGGAACGCACGATGTAGGGGGCGCTGCCTTGGCGTGTATATCGGGTCGGGGTAGCGCCCAGCTGTTCGTTCGTCACGTCTTGCAGTCGAGGCAGGTTCCCTTGGGTGCCCGCAGCGAGCAACGCGTTGACCTGTCGACTATGCTCGTCCTGCTCTTCTCTGCGGCGGCGCTTCTCCTCTGCTCGGTGTCCGACAAGCGGAAGAACAATGGAGAACGCCAGCAAGACGACCAGCGCAAGAATCGCGAGCGTGATTACCTGGTCTTGCTGTCCAGGCAGCTGCATCAACATCGTCACCAGTGCGATCAACGACGCGTTGACCGCAGTAGCGCCCACGATCCAGCCCATGAGATGGTGGCGAGCCACCAGCGACAGTCGCCGCAAACTTCCCGTACGGCCCCTTGCTCCCGGATGATCCAGCATTGTCACATCGCCTCCCGTGGCTCTTCCTAGCACGGACAGCCGGGAAGCAGGGAAGTCTTACACCTCAAAATAGGGTGGTGGCAGTCGGCGACGCGACCTCGTCTCGTGGTGTTCTCGGTGCAAGCCGAGGAGCCGAACCTCGTCGGAGGTAGTCAGCGGGGGAGCCAGCAGCCGCTGACTCGCCCCGACTCCGTCCGCCTTCGCCTTCGGGTACGACGGGTGGATCGACCGATCCGGCCCTCTAGACGAGTAAGTCCTAAGAAGTCCTAACAAAATGATCTAGGAATACTGGTGATCGCTCTCGGTTGATCATCGGGGTGAGGAAGGGCGAGCAGCTACCGTGGATCGTCTCGGATGAGCTGTGG
>NZ_JBSGFQ010000166.1:0-21844 GCF_053603495.1 Nonomuraea sp. NPDC004186
CGGCGGAGGCGGTGATGGTGTGGTGGGAGGCGATAGTCTTCACGTGGAAAGTGCTTCTCGATCTGGCGGGGACAGGACCTTAGACAAGCCCCATCCTCCCAGCTCAGAAGCACTTTTCTTATGTAGTTGATCAATCTGCGCGAAATTCACCGCGAAAGCCCGAGGCTAAGGATATCCAGCGCTACTCCGGACGGATGCTTTCTCGATGTCAGGCTCGGCAGTGCCTCCGCGATGACCAATACCGGAGGCGGGACGGCCGCTGCTCGCTCTGCGGGGACCACTTGATCACCGCTGACCAGCCACCCAAGTCGCCCTACCAATGGGCGCGATGGTGGCTACACGTCGTCCGGCGCGCGATGGCAGCCGACTACCTCACGCACTACGGACGACCCGGCCCGACCGGCGATGGTCAGACCCGCCTCGTTCACGCCTCCTGCCATCGCGGCTACCTCGCCCGAATGCGCAGGAGCCCAGCACAGCACACCTGAACCGCCCCTTCGCGGCTTGCTTGAGCCGTGTGCCGCGACGAGTGATACGCACGGTTCTGAGGGGGCCCCGGTGCAGCGATGCACCCGGGGCCACCCGGCGAGCGGAGGGCCTTGATCGAGCACATCAGGAGCGCAGATCAGGAAGTTCCACGACTTCCGCGAGCCGACGGTCGGTGATGAGGACAAGCTCGCCGACCGGCTGGCCACCAAGATCGCGCGAGGCAACGACATGAGCCGGTGCGCTGATTCAGCGTGGGTCGAAATCTTTAGGGCAATCCGGCTGGGACCGTTCAAACGAAGGAGAGGGCCCGGCGCCCGCCGAAGCCCTTCCTCGCTATCGCCGGGGATCAGAAGTCGAACTCGCCCTTTTTCGCACCGTCTATGAACGCCGCCCAGACCAAGGGCGAGACAACGTATGCAGGCTGTTCAGGATGCTCGGAGAGGCGCGACTCCTGACGCCGAGGTTGCGGGCTCATCGGCTGGTTACGCCGGGCACCCTGCCGGCTTGGCACCGGCGCTTGATCCGAGATCGGTGGACGTATCCGAACCGGTCCGGCCGCCCGAGGATGAGCAAGGAGGTTCGGGATTTGGTGCTGCGCGCCGCAACGGTGAGGGCGCCTTGGGACGCCCTCACCGTTGCGGATCAGCCGACGGCGTAGGCGCGGGTGATCGTCTGGGTCACCCCGTCGCCGGCGGTGTCCGTGACTGCAGCGCGGATGGAGACGAATCCGGCCGCGGGAGGGTTCGTCAGCGTGGCGATCCAGCCGGAGCCGGTGCGGGTAACCGGGACGGGACGCCAAGTGGCGCCGTCGTCGGCGGACACCTCCAGCCGGATCGAGTTCACCCTCACCTTCGTGGTGCCGGGGTTGCGCTCAACCCACATGGGCATGCGGGTCGTGCTGCCCGGCTTGGCGCGGTTGAAGTCGTCCAGGCCCTCGGGGCTGTAGCGGACGGCCATCAAGGGCAGCGGCTGCTGCGCGGCGGTGGTGGCGGACGGGAACGTCCAGACCGATTTCACCTCCGTGGAGAGCGTGGCCTGCCGGCGCATCGACGTGGTCAGCGTGTAGGCGCCGGATCCGGCGGGCAGGTCGGCGCGCAGTTCGCAGGTCCGCGACTGGTGGACGTCGCAGTCGGCGAGGTCGGCGGTGGCCAGCGCCTTGCCGTCCTTGGCGAGGGTGGCCGTGCCGGTGGCGGCGGCGTCCGAGCCGGTCCTGCCCGGCTGCCCGTCGGCGAACATCGCCGTCGCGGCGAAGGTCAGGCTGTCGCCGGTACGGTGGCCGGCCGACAGCAGGAACGACGGCCCGGTGACGGCGGCGTTCCAGACTTCGCTGGTGTGACCGCGTTTCATGAGCTTGCCGCCGTCGGAGGTCAGCGCGGTGCCGACCTGGAGGCTGCTGCCGTAGACCAGACCCGGAGTCCGATAGTGGACGAGCGTGCCGGGCAGCGCGATGTCGCCGACCGACGAGACCGGGAGCTCAACCATTGAATCGCCGACGTACAGGCTGACCTGGGGTGAGCCCGTCGCAGCCGCTCCGGAGGCTCGGTAGGTCGCGGTGACCTTGGCCAGTTCCTTCTGTCTGGCATGGTAGGTGGGGTCGTCCGGAAGGCCGCCGCCGCGCCGGTCGACCAGGGTGTAGACGTACGGGCTGGGCGAGAGGTCCTTGCTGAGCCACGTGGTCGCCAGGGTGTAGGTCAGGCCTGGTGACGCGGCGGGGATGAGGAAGACCTGGGAGTTGGCGTCAAGGCCGAACATGCGGCTCCAGAAGCCCCACGCGCCGTGGTCCAGCCCGAGGGAGGAGACGCGCTGGAGTTGGGCGCTCGGGTCGTCGATGGTGGTTTTCGTGGGGGGGACTGCGCGACCAGATCGCCGAACTGCTACCCGCCCTCGGACTGGCGGATCTGCGCTGCTATGTCGGTGGGCGACAGGTTCGCGGCGAGGAAGGCCTCGCTCCTGGGCAGGCTCAGGTGCAGGTCGGCGGAACTGCTGACTGCGATCTCCCCGTAAGCCAACTCGAAGTCCAGCGAGTGGCCACCGTGCGCGTGCTGGTCATCTATGAAGTGCAGGTGGTAGCCGGCCACGGAGATGCCCTGCTCGTAGTCGGGCGTACGGTAGCCGGCCAAGGTCCCCGCGACGTCGGTGAACCGGGTCACCGGCTCGTCGGCGGTGGCGTCGGTCAGTGGCGGGTAGGGCGGCGTCTGCGCCATCACGGTGCGCGTGCGGACCTGGGCGAACGTGCCGGTGACCCGGATCGCATGAATCAGGTTCACGCGCCTGTGGGTGCCAAGAACTCGGCCACCCTATGCGACCTGCCTGTATTCGTGGATCAGCCCGCCGAGGCGGTCACGTCGGATGACCGTGGCATCGTCCTCGGGCGGGCGGGGAAGGGTCCGCAGCGGAGTGTCCGCCGGCCGTTCGACAGCACATGGGATCCTCGGGTACCGGAATTGAACCTGTGGGGCCCGCTCACGCCACCATCGGTAGGCCGCGGCCCAGGCCGGTGATGCGCAGCAGCCGGGACATGAACGGGCGGGGCGCGGTCAGGGCCACGGTGATGCCCATCGACCGGGCGCGGCGCTGGATGCCGACCAGGACGGCCAAGCCGCCGGTGTCGCAGAACGACACCTTCGACAGGTCGAGGATGAGCAGGCTCGTGCTGTACTGCAGCGTGCTCATCAGTTGCCGGCGGAGCGCCGCACTGGTGAAGATGTCGATCTCGCCCGACAGGTGGACGGTGGTCGGCGTTGAAGGGTCGACCCCGCCAAGTGGCGCGGTGTTGATGGCGGTCATGGAAGTCTCCCCTTTGGAGAAGCTGAAATGAGATGAGATGCCCTCCGGCTGGAAAGCTGACCCGCCGCCGGGTCTGCCGTGGCTGAACCGGCTCGATCAGGTCGGCGGACGGTACGTGAATTACGCCGAAGCTGATGGCCGTCTGATGGAGTGCCGCGCCTCCTGCCCGCTGACCGAGCCGCTCTCGCTCTCCCAGCGGGCCACCCTGTCGGCTGTCGCGCGGAGAGCGGGATCGGACGGCAGGTGCGCGAGGGCAAAGATGGCATCGTCAGTCAAGTCGGCGGTGTTCTGGGCGGTGAGCTTGAGCGCGTCCTCGGCAGGGCCGACAGCGGTGTCCGGCGGAATGATCAGCAGGGCGACCGGCTCGTCGGAGGCGAAGAACAGAACGATCACGTGAGGGTCGCCATGCCGGAACCCACCGATGCGGACCGTCCGTCCACGTGCCGGGATCCGACGTGGGATGCGCCGCCACGCGTCCCGATGCACGCCTACCAGCAGCGTGGTCCGCTGCAGCCGCTGATCGACGGCGGCGATGAGATCGGGTAGTTCGGCGGCCGCGTCACGGGAGTAGGGCCACCAGGCCCCGTTCACCACGGCTGGCCGCTCCAGCACCGGGTGGAGACTGAGCCGTAGCTCAGAATCGACCCGAGGCATCGCGGACGAGGCGGAGCTCAACGGTACAGGCTGAGAAACAAGCGTTGGCGTCATGGTCGTCTGACCTGTCCAGCCCCAAGAGGAGGGCCGCGATGAGTGGTTCGCCGGGGGCGACGCAGACCTGAATGCCAACGCTCGAAAAGACCTCGGTGTCTTCGACACTACCCTGTGCTTCCGAAATTCTGTAATTCCGGAAGCAGCCCGAGTAGGTGACGTGCTCGGCACCACCACTCACCGGAGCGCGAACTGGGTCATCCAGGCGATAAAGAATCTGGTGATGGACCTGGACGATGCGGGCCGCCGGGCGCGCTATCTGTTCCGAGACCGAGACGGGAACCTCCCTGCCCTCATGGGCTGGTCGAACGGCCCGATCGGCGTCGCCGTGCGCGATATGAAGATTTCACCACCTGGACGTCCTTCTCCGCCCCGCCCACACATGTCTTCGTCATAATGCGAGATTCATGGCTGGACGGCACCATCCGCCAACCCCTGACGCCGTTCCGTCCTGCCCGAGCTCCCCAGGCCGGAGGCGACACTGTCCATAGGCGACACCTGCAGATCCAGTCCAACGGTGTGCATCCGGATGCAGGCGGGAGCCATTGGCTGATGACCGCCAAGGTGAAAGCCACCACACGATCGACGTCGGAGGGGGCCACCGGAGCCCAGCCGGCTGTCCCGGCCATGGCCATCGACGGAAAGCGGTCCCGTACAGGCACGCAGCGGGATGCCCCTCCACCACCATGCGCGCCCGCCCCGAGGGATAGACGTCGAGCAGCCGGACGATCACATGGATGGACGGCGCGTCGGCGTCCACCCGCAATGCGACCTCCGCCGGCCCCACGATGTCGAACGGTGTGTCCTGCGCCTCCCCCGTGAACGTCGATCAGGTAGGGAACCGGGGTGAGAGGGTTGTGCGTCCAGGAGACGCACGTGGCCACGCCCTCCGCCTCCGGGCGCAGCCACCACCGTCGACGCTGGAGAGCGCGCGGTCTCCCTGCGTCAGGTGCGGCTTCACCAGGCCGGTGTCCCCGGCCGGCCAGCGGTCGGCGATCTGCCGGCCGAAGTTCGCGACCCGGTACCGCACCCGGGGAGCCCGCCACCGGCCCGGACGGCCCGACAGGTAGTGGTCGAAGAACCGGGTGGGCTCGTCGAGCATTCTGGGCAGGTAGCGTGCCAGCGCATCGTCGTCGACCTCGTGGTCCTCGTGCGGGTGACCGTCCTCAAGCAGCTCGAAGTCTTCATGATCCGTCGCGTTCATGCGGAGGAACTGGTGCGCTGCGGCCGGCGACGCGCCGGTCCAGTGCCAGTCGTCGAGCTGGCTTCGCTGGAGGTTGTCCCACCAGGGGGCGAGTCGAGTCCGGCCAGCGGTTCGGGCGGCAGGACGGCTCCGTCGAGCATGCCCGGCGTCGTGAACGTGTACAGGGCCCACTCGTAGAGCGGAAGCTTGGGCACGACACCGGGCGAGAACAGGTCCATGAACCGCGAGCCGGTGACGCGCGGCACGATGGCCCGCAACGCGGGGTGAAGCTGTAGTAGGAGTCTCCCAGCATGCCGACCGTGCCGTCGCTCCACGGCTGCGCGACGATCCAGTCGATCGTCTGGTGGCCGTCCGCGGCCTCGTTGACGAACGGGAAGCGCTCGCCGTCGGACCGGAACTTCCCCCTGACGTCCTGGGCGACGACCGCGAAACCGTGGGCGTTGAGATAGGCGGCGATCGCCGGGATAAAGGTGTGATGAACTGCTGCAGCCGTTGACGATCCACCTCCAGCCGCTCCGCCATCGGCACCGTCGACTTACGCCGCCCGTCCAGCATCAGCCCCCGCAGGTACAGCCCGCCGTTGGCCCGCTGTCGTGCGGGGGCCGGCTCGCCGGTACGACCAGGCCGGTCTCGTACGCGACGACCACCGCCTGGGCACGGCTGTTCAGTCCGAGTTTGCCCATCAGGCGCTTGACGTGGGTCTTGACCGTGGCCTCGCTGAGAGTGAGGCGGTTGGCGATCTGGGCGTTGGACAGGCCGTTGCCGACGAGGCGGAGCACTTCGGTCTCCCGGGCGGTGAGGGTGGACAGTTCGGCCGTCCCCACGGAGGTGGTGCGGTGGTGGTGGGCGTAGGTGTCGACGAGTTGCTGCGTGATCCGGGGGGTGATGAGGATGTCGCCCGCCACCACCGTATGCACGGCCGCGATGATCCGGTCCGGCGGGGTGTCCTTGAGCAGGAACCCGGACGCGCCCTCGCCGAGCGCGGTGTAAACGTACTCCGGCAGGTCGAACGTGGTCAGGACGATCACGTGCGGCGGCTCGGGCGCGGCGAGGATGCGCCGGGTGGCGGCGATCCCGTCGAGCACCGGCATCTTGATGTCCATCAGCACCACGTCCGGGCGGGCCGAGGCGGTCAGGGTGACGGCCTGCTCGCCGTCGGCCGCCTCGCCCGCGACCTCGAGGCCCGGAGCGGCGTTCACCAGCGCGATGAGCCCGGCCCGGATCAGCGCCTGGTCGTCGGCGATGAGCACGCGGATCGTCATGGCACGTCCGCCATCGGCAGCCGGGCGACGACGTGGAACCCGCCCTCCTCGGCGGGGCCGGCGGTGAGCACGCCCCCGTACAGCTCGGCCCGTTCGCGCATGCCGCGGATGCCGTGCGACCCTGAGACGTTGGCCGGCTCCTGGTGGCCGGGATGGCCGTCGTCGCTGACCCGCAGGGTGAGCGTGCGTTCGCCGTAGCCGACCTCGACGCGGGCACTGGCCGGGCCGGCGTGCTTGAGCGCGTTGGTCAGCGATTCCTGCAGGATGCGGTACGCGCACAGGTCCGTGCCGGGCGGCAGCGGCCGGGGGGCGCCGGTGATCTCGACCTCGACCGGCAGGCCGGCGGCACGGGTGCGGTCGACGAGTTCGCCGAGCAACGCGAGACCGGGTTGTGGTGACACGTCCAGTTCACCGCTCGGGTCCACCCGCAGCACGTCCAGCAGCCGGCGCATCTCGATGAGCGCCTCGCGGGTCGTGTCGCTGACGGTGGTGATCGCGGTCCGCGCGGTCGGCAGATCGGTGTCGAGCACGTATCCGGCGACGCCCGCCTGCAACGAGATCACGGACATGTGGTGCGCAACCACGTCGTGCAGTTCGCGGGCGATGCGCACCCGCTCGTTCGCCGCCGCGCGGGTCGCCTCCTCCGCCAGCCTCCGCGTACGTTCGCCCCAGCGCCGCGTACTGTCCGCGAGCACCCACGCGCCGGCGACCAGCAGGTTGTCCTGGAAGAAGTCAGGCCACTGGAACGGACCGGGCCTGGTGGCGTAGGACAGCACGATCAGCGCGACCGTGCCGAGCACGGCGGCGGCCGCGACGGGCCGGGGCCGCAGTGTCGTCACGGTGAACAGCCCGACGATGATGCCCATACCGGCATTGGGGAACATGCCGTAGCCGACCAGGATGTAGACGGCGAGCGCCGCGCCGATGATCACCATGGTCAGCACCGGCGTGACCTGGCGGAGCGCGACCGGGGCCGCGGTGAGCACCGCGAGCACGTAGGCGGGCAGGGGCGCGGTGATGTGCCAGGCCATGGTGGCGATGGTGATCGCGATCAGCACGGCGGCGAGCAGGATGTCGCCGAGTGCCGGTTTCATGGTCATCGCCATGTGAACACCGTAATCGGGCGGGGCTCGCGGTGTCGCGGACCAAACGGGGTATCCCGTTCTACCCCCTGTGGGGTAGCCGAAGTTGCCGTCGTGGAGCGACGACGCGGGCTGCCGCGCGCGCCTAGGTTCGGGCGTGCCGGTTCGTACGGCGACTCCGACTACGTGAGGAAGTGCCGATGGAAGTGTCTGCCGCGGTGGTTCACTCGTTCGACCACCCGCCCCGCTACGGTCCGTTCGATCTGCCCGTGCCGGCCGACGAGGACGAGGTGGTCCTCGACGTGCTCGCGGTCGGCCTGCACCCCCGGGTACGCAGCGGGGCCGCCGGCCGGCACTACACCAGCACCGGCAAGCTGCCGATGGTCCCCGGCGTGGACGGCGTCGGCCGGCTCCCGGACGGCCGGCTGGTCTACTTCGTGGCCGATGACGAACTGACCGGCCCGATGGCCACCCGCACCGTGGTCGACGTCCGCCGGTGCGTCCCGCTTCCGGATGATGTGGACGTGGTCAAGGTGGCCGCCGCGATGAACCCGGCCATGTCGTCGTGGATGGCGCTGCGCCGCCGGGTGCCGATCCGGCCCGGCCAGTCGGTGCTGGTGCTGGGCGCCACCGGCAACGCCGGGCAGATGGCCGTCCAGGTGGCCAAGCGGCTCGGGGCCGGGCGGGTGGTCGGCGCCGGGCGCGACCCCGGCCGGCTGGCCCTACTGCCCGAGCTCGGCGCGGACGCCGCGGTCGCCCTCACCGACGCCGCACTGGCCGAGGCCGCCGCCGAAGTGGACCTCGTCCTCGACTACCTGTGGGGCGAACCGGCCGCCTCGGTGATCCCGGCGCTGCTGTGGGCGCGCTCCGATCGCGGCCGGGAGCTGAACTGGATCCAGATCGGCGCGGTGGCCGGTCCGACCGTCGAGGTGCCGTCGGTGGCGTTGCGCTCGGCCGACTTCCGGTTGCAGGGCAGCGGCCAGGGCGCGGTGTCGGCCCGGGCCTACCTGGAGGAGTTGCCCGAGCTGGTGGACGAGATCGACCAGGGCCGGATCGCGGTCAGCGCCCGGGCCGTCCCGCTGGCCGAGGTGGAATCGGCGTGGACCGCCCCAGAACGGCCCGGCGTCCGGACCGTGCTGGTCACCGAGGAGGTGTGAACCATGACCGAGGTGATCATTTCCGGGGCGGGCCCGACCGGGCTGGTGCTGGCCATCGAGCTGGCCCGGCGCGGCGTGGACTTCCTGCTGGTGGACAAGGCGGCGCGGCCTTTCGCCGGGTCGCGGGGCAAGGGCATCCAGCCGCGCACCCTGGAGGTGTTCGAAGACCTGGGGGTGCTGGATCGGATGGTCGCCGCCGGCGGCCCGTACCCGCCGCAACGCCTGTACGCCGAGGACGGGCCGATCGACCGGCGGATCATGGAGCACCAGGAGCCGACCCCGGCTGAGCCGTACCGGGATGGGCTGATGCTGCCGCAGTTCCGCACTGAGACCATCCTGCGCGAGCGGCTGGCCGAACTCGGACACGCCGTACGCTATGACCACGAACTGCTTGGCTTCGACCACGACGACAGCGGGGTGGTCGCGCGGATCGGCAAGGCGACGGTGCCCGCCCGCTACCTGGTCGGCGCCGACGGCGGGTCCAGCGTGGTCCGCAAGACGCTCGGAATCGGCTATCCGGGACGCTCCCTCGACATCCGGGCGTTCGTGGCGGATGTGCGCGCCGACGGCCTGCCCGCCGATGTCTGGCACACCTGGAACGAGGGCACCCTACGGCAGATCGCGATGTGCCCGCTGGCCGGCACCGAGTTGTTCCAGTGCCAGGGCGGCCTGCCGCTGGAGGGCGAGGTGGACCTGTCGGCCGCCGGGCTGACCGCGATGCTGATCGACCGTACCGGAGACAGCGGCATCGTGGTGCGGGAGGTGGGGTGGGCGTCGGTGTACATGATGAGCGCCCGGCTGGCCGACGCCTACCGCAGCGGGCGCGTCTTCCTGGCCGGGGACGCGGCGCACGTGCACCCGCCTACCGGCGGCCAGGGGCTGAACACCAGCATCCAGGACGCCTACAATCTGGCCTGGAAACTGGCCGCGGTGCTGCGCGGGGCGCCTGAGGCGATGCTCGACTCGTACGAGGCCGAGCGGCGGCCGATCGCCGAATCGGTGCTCGGGCTGACCACCCGGCTGCTGGACGAGGCCGAGCGCCGCGCGATGCGCCGCGGACGCGAGGCCCACCAGCTCGACCTCGGCTACCCGCTGTCGCCGCTGACCGGCCCCGGCCCGATGGCCGGCTACCGGGCACCCGACGCCCCGCTCACCGGCGCCGCCGGCCGGCCGGTGCGGCTGTTCCAGCTACTGGCCCACCCATGCTGGACCCTCATCGGATACGAGGTGCCGGACGTCCCGGCCCCGCGCGCCGGGCTGAGCATCCACACCATCGGCAAGCGCGGTGACCTCGTCGACGACGGCGGCCACCTGCGCCAGGCGTACGACCTGTCACCCGGCGACTGGGTGCTCATCCGGCCGGACGGCTACATCGCCCTGACCAGCACCGATCCCGCCGACATCGAGACCTACCTGGACCGGACCGGCCTGCGCCGGTCGCAGAACTGAAAGAGGCCGATCATGTCCGCACAGACCCGAAAAGAACACCGTCAGGTACGACGCGCCGCCGAGTTGCGCCGCGCCGAAGCCCAGCGGGAACTGCACCGCTTCGGCCGCGAGACCCGCCGTGCCGGCAAGACGAGCCTGATCCTGGTCCGGGCCGGACTGGCCGAGCTGAGTGCCCGGAGCTTGACCAAGCTGGCCGCCCGCCTGCGCGGACCGTCCTGAGCCACGGGAGGCACGCGCGCTCATCGCCTTCCGGGCCAAGGCGGCCGACACCCGTGGCGTGCTGTCGTTCTTCCAGTGCGACGTGCCGTACGGGTGGCAGGCGCCGGTGCACCGGCGAGAGCGAACTGTTCCACATCACCGAGGGTGAATGGGAGACCACCTGCGGTGCGGCGGAGGATGATCGCGGGCGCGGGCTGCTGCGGTCGTGAAGCCGCCTCCGCGTGATCGGCCGCAAGCAGGGGTCAGAGGCGATGCTGGTGGGCGTAGATCACGGCGTGTACGCGGGTGCGCAGGCGGAGCTTGGCGAGGATGCGGTTGACGTGCGTCTTGACCGTGCCCTCCTCGATCCAGAGTTCCCGGGCGATCTCGGCGTTGCTGAGCCCTTGCGCCAGGTGGTGGAGCACTTCCCGCTCGCGGGCGGTGAGCAGGTCGAACGCCGGGGTGACCGGTTTGGGGCTGAGGGCGGCGAAGCGGTGGATCAGCCGTCTGGTCACCTGGGGATCGATGAGTCCGTGGCCCTGGTGGGCCGCGCGGACGGCGTCGAGCAGCAGGCGCGGGTCTGTGTCCTTGAGCAGGAAGCCGGCGGCTCCTGCTTGGAGCGCGCCGAACAGGTACTCGTCGAGGTCGAACGTGGTCAGGGCGATGATCGTGGGTACGGTATCCGCGCCGGTGAGGGCTTCGATGGCGGCCAGGCCGTCCATGCGCGGCATGCGGATGTCCATGATGACGACGTCGGGTCGATGCCGGTGAGCCGCGCGCACGGCCTGGGACCCGTCGCCCGCCTCGGCGACCACTTCGATGTCCGGCTCGGCGTCGAGGACGAGCCGGAGCGCGGAGCGGACCTCGGACTGGTCGTCGGCGATCAGTATCCGGATCGTCATGTCATCCTCCGCTGTGGGTGGGCAGGACGGCCTCGACGCGCCAGCCGTGCGGGGGGCGGGGACCGATGTCGAGCCGTCCGCCGAGCAGGTGGGCGCGTTCCCGCATGCCGCGCAGGCCGCTCCCGGCCAGCAGGTGGCCGGCCGGTGGGTGGTCCTGGCCGTCGTCTTCGACGAGGATGGTCACGGTGTCCAGGTCCTGGTGGATCCGCACGTCCACGCGGGTCGCGGCGGCGTGCCGTACCGCGTTGGTCAGGGCTTCCTGAGCGAGGCGGTAGCCGGCGTGGTCGACCAGGGCGGGTAGGGGGCCGGCCGCGGCGTGCCGGTCGATCGTGACGTGAACGCGGCAGCCGGGGGCCGACAGCCGGTCGGCGAGTGCGGGTACGTCGGCGAGGGTGACGCCGGTGGGCCGGTGTTCGTCGCGCAACGCCGTCAGGAGGTGGCGTACGTCGCGCAACGCGGAGGCGGACAGGTCCGCCACGGTGCCGAGGGCGCGTGCGGCCGGTGGAGGCGCGTCGGGCAGGACGTGGCGGGCGGCGTTCGCCTGCATGCGGATCGCGGTCAGGTGGTGGCCGACGGCGTCGTGGATCTCCCTGGCGATCCAGGCCCGTTCCTCGGCCACGACCCGGGCGGCCTGGGCCTGGTGCAGCAGGACCTGTTGCTCGGCACGTTCCCGGTGCAGGTGCAACGCGTATCCGACGGCGATCGGCGCGACGGCGATCAGCAGGCCCTGTGCCAGGGGCGTGGGGCTGACCCGGGCCGGGAACCCGGGTGGCCAGGCGCCGCCCGGGAGCGGGGTGGCGAACAGGATCGGCGTCAGTGTCGATGCCACGGACAGGAGAAGCAGGACAGGGGCTTGCCGTGGCCGATGATAGGTGGCCGAGCAGAGCGCGACGGCCGCCACCAGCCGCCCCGACCATCCAGGCACCCCCGTGCCGAGCAGTGCCACCGCTACCGAGACGAGCGCCACGCTCACCGGGAACCGGCGTCGCAGCGCCAGCGGCGCGGCCACGCCCACGCTGAAGGCGGCCAGCACCAGTGGAATGCCCACGCCCGGCCCACCTGGCACGGGCGGCGCAGTGACTCCTCCACTCGCCCCACTCAGGTCCCACAGTGCCCGCTCCCAGCCCGCCGCCGCGTAGACGGCGATCGCGGAGGCGAGCGCCAGCAGGGCATCCGCAGCCATCGACCGGATGCCCGGGATCGCCGGCAGAAGCCGCGACCTTCGCGGGCGGCGGCTCCCGTCCGCCGGCCGGCGGATGGGCTGCGGCAGGCAACGGGTGCCTGCCGGCATGGGGAACGTCCGGAGCCGGCCTCTGTGCTCAGGTGGCATGCGGCTCACCCTGGGCCACACCCGCCTGCCAGGGCAAATCCGGGCATCAGCATTCGGTTCCGGGAGCAGGGAGGATCTTGTCGACGAAGTACGCGTTCACCTTCTCCGTGACGCAGGCGTTGCCCGAGAGGTAGATCTCGTGGCCCGGCCCGTCATGGTAGATCGTCCGGCTTCCCCGTACCTGGTGGACGACCCGCTCGGTGCCCGGGAAGTCGGCCCAGGTGCCCACGCCGAGCAGCGGCGGCACGGTCTTGGGCAGCGGCCCGGTAGGGAAGGTCACCGGCGATGGATAGCCGAGGCAGCGAAGCCTGGTCACCGTCGTGCCACCCGTCCCGGTGTTGGGCGCGACGGCGCGCAGCCGCTTCATGGCAGCCTTCAGCGCGGCATAACTGGCAGGTCGCGGCATGTCCTGACACGCGATGACGTCCGGGTTCGGTCCACCGAGCGCGGGGAAGGCGGCGAACTTGGACGCGTCGCCACGTCCGGCGGCGGCGATGGCCTCGGCGATGGCCGGCCACCGCTCGGGTCCTTGGGAGATCAGCGCTTGTCCGAGGTAGTCCTGCAGTTTGACGCCGTCGAAGCCGCCGGGCTGGAGCGGTACGCGGTCCGCCTGCGCCATCAGATCCTGCCACAGGCGCGGTACGTCCTTGCCCCGCAGCACGCAGGAGGGCTCGTCCGCGCACCACGCGATGAATCGCCGCAGCCGCCGCTCGCTGTCGCGCGCCCGGGCCGTATTCTCCTTTTCCGGATCGCTCATGTTGCCTGTCCCGTCCAGGACCATGGTCCGGATGCGCTTCGGGAACAGGTGAGCGTACGCCTGCCCGAAGGTGCCGCCGTACGAGCCCATGAAGAGATTGATCTTTGACTCGCCGAGGGCGCGTCTGATCGCCTCCATGTCGCGGGCGTGCGTGACCGAGCCGACGCTGTCGAACAGCTGGGGATCGGGATCGTGGCAAGGGGCGGCGTCCGCCCGGTTGCCGGCCGCGATTCTGTCGAATCCCGCCTGATCGTCCGGCAGCTCGGGATCGGTCTTGCTCTTGATCTGGCAGGGCAGGTGCGTACTGTAGCCGTTGGTGTAGCCGCGCGGGTCCCAGGTGACGATGTCCATGTTCTGCCGGAGTTGCGTGAACGCGGTCGACACGCCTGGCACGTCGCGAAGGTAGGCGATCCCCGGTGCGCCCGCGCCGAAGTTCGCCAGCACCGTCCCCTTGGCCGGGCGGGATCCGGTGGCGGCCAGCCGGCCCAGCTTGAGCTCGATCGTGCGGCCGCCGGGCTTCGACCAGTCCACCGGAACCCGCATTGTGGCGCAGCGCATGCCCGTGGCGCCGCCCCCTCCCGGGCAGTCACCCCAGCTCAGAGTGCCTTCCCGGGCAGCGGCTGTGGCGGCAGACTGGCAGAGGACCACCAGCGTGACTGCCGTGGCCAGAGCGCGTGTGATGTTCATGTGCCGAGCCTGTCGCGGACCAGCCTACGGATGCGTCACACCTTCGATAGACATTTCCGGCGCGACCGGTCGCTCGGAAAACCAGCAGCGCCACATCCAGCTCGGCGAGGTCGTCGGCCAGGTGACCAGGTTGTGCTGGTAGCGGGTGTCCCACGCGTTGGCCGTCAGGTGCGAGCGGGAGAAGATCGCTGTGACGGATGCTCTACGAGACGTGCGCCCGCTCCGAGGAGATCCTGGACGTCGAGGACTTGGACCTGGCCGGCCGCCGCTGCCCGGTGAAGTCCAAGGGCGCCCAGCCGAAGGTGCGCCAGCGCGGCGCCGTCCGCGCCGGCTACGTGCTGGAGACGGTTCTCTGGGACGCCGGCACCGCCCGGCCGCTGCCCTGCTCGACCGGCACACCGCCCTCGCGGGCCCGGGGACCGGCTGGGACCTACACGAGTACCGGCACTCCGGCCTCCTCGCACCTGGTGACGCCCGGCGCTGAACTCCGCCGGCCGTGCTGCCTGTCGCCGATACGGCGGTGCCGCACGGCACTGGGCTCTGTATCTGGTCCGCACCCCCTCTGGGATGCCGATGCTGTGGGCGCCGGCCGGCCCGAAACTCGGCGAACGCGAGATCCTGGCCGCCATGTGCCCTGGGCCACGGGACCCTGAGCACTCTCCACTCAGCCGGCGTTGAACGCCTCCTCGACGGTCAGCGTGTCCTCGTACAGGTGCATGCGGACGATCCGGTTGTCCTCGACCATCAGGTGCATGGCCGCCGGTGTGGTGAACTCCTTCCCGCTGGCCGCGACGGTGTGCGTGAAGACCGCCAGCAGCACCACGTCACCACCGTCGACGATGACGCGCTCCAGCACGACCTTGCTCCTGCCGTGCGCGAAGTGCGGCCACATCGTGGTGAAGTACGGCGCGACCTCCTCCCGGCGGGTACGGCGCCCGGTCCAGGGCAGCGCGTCACTGCCGGGGACGTGCCAGTCGATCTCCTCGGCGAACAGTTCCTGGATGCCGTCGGGGTCCTGCCTGCCGAGGCGCTCCACGAACTTCTCGGCCACGGTCCGCGAGGTCTGAGTATCTGTTGCCATCGTCCTTGTCCTTTGTCTTTCTTTCGTATGAGGTGTGCCGGTCGGGCCTCAGCCCTGGGCTTGCCGCTCAGCGGCCCGCCGAGCTGCATGAGCGCCCCGCCTTCGCGCAGCGCGGTGGACCGGCGCGAACCCGAATTCGGTCAGCAGCCGTGTGAAGGGGGCTTGGCGCTCTCGTCGTCACCGGCGAGGAAGACGACCTGGTTGCCGTCCTGGTGCCGGGGATCGGGCTGCCGCATCGCCCGCCCGGTAGTGGACCACGCTCTTCATGACTCACTCCTTGTTGTGTCGAAGTTGTCTCGAAGCCGTTGCCCTGACGACGGTCGCAAGTACGCGGCTCAGACGCCCTGGAGCGTCGAATGCGTCCGGCGTCGCCGATTTGGCGCCTAGAGCTGTGTGGCGCCGCCGTCGACGAACAGTTCCGCGCCGGTCGTGAAAGTGCTTTGGTCGCCGGCCAGGTAGAGGGCGGTGGCGGCGACCTCGTCGGGATGGCCGGCGCGGCCGAGCGGGGTCGGTGGGGCGAGCTCGGCCGCGGCGGGCCGATCGCCGTGCGGGAAAGCGGCGAGGAGCTCGTCCAGGCCCGGGGTCTCGACAGGGCCGGGGGTGAGGGCGTTGACGCGGATTCCGCGGCCGGCCAGCTCGGCGGCCCAGGTGCGGGCGAGGCTGCGGATCGCGGCCTTGGTGGCGGCGTAGACGCCCAGGCCCGGGACGGCCCGCAGGGCCGAGCTGGAGGAAAGCAGCATCACCGAGGCGCCGGCCGTCAGCAGCGGCAGCGCCTTTTGGACGGTGAAGACCGTGCCCTTGAGATTGATCGAGGTAGTGCGGTCGTACTCCTCCTCGGTGATCGCGCCGAGCGGGCCGTAGTCCCCGACCCCGGCGTTGACCACCACGATGTCCAGGCGGCCGCTGCGGTTCGCGATCTCGGCGAAGAGCCGGTCGAGGTCGCCGAGGTCCGAGGCGTCGCCCTGGATGGCGATGCCTCGGGCGCCGACCTGCGCGACGGCGGCGTCCAGCGCGGCCTTGCGGCGCCCGGTCAGGTAGACGGTCGCGCCCTCGGCGGCGAAACGGCGGGCGATCGCCAGGCCGATGCCGCTGGAGGCGCCCGTGACGAGGGCGGTCTTGTCGTTCAGTTGTCCCATGAGACTCTCCAATTTCTTGATGTAACCATGTTGGTTACATCAGCGATGCGCAAGATGCGACCCCCTCGACCAGGGGAAGTCGACGGTCCGAGGTCAGGCGGCTTTCAAGACGTCCCGCAGCACGTCCTCCAGCGTGGTCTTGGCCAGCTCGCTGCGCAGGGCGGCCTCCACGTTGTCGTACACGGCGGTCATCGCCGGCCCGATGCCGTGGCCCACGACGCACCCGGGGTCCGGTGTCGCGCGATGCAGGGCGAAGACCGGTCCCGGTTCGATCGCCTCGTAGACGTCAAGCAGGGTGATCGCCGCCAGGTCCCGCGCGAGCATCCAGCCCGCCCCCGCACCCCGCCGTGAATCGGCCAGGCCGGCCTTGCGCAGCTCGCCCAGCAGGCGGCGGATCACCACCGGGTTGGTGTTGACGCTCGTCGCGATCTGCTCGGAGGTTGCGACCTCGTGGCCACGCCGCTGATACAGCCCGATCCATGTCAGGGCGTGCGCCGCGATGGTCAGTCTGCTGTTGGCACTCACGTCGGACTCCACCTCCCCCGCCCCTCGGTTCTGGTCGTAACGATAGTTGTTACAACTGCATGCGGCAAATCCTGGGCCGGCCTCGTCAGCCCGCCCGGCGCGTGCACCTGGCCTTGAAGGGTGTCAATACTCTGCTCACCGTTGTGAGCTGCGGGTCTGTCCCAGGTTTCCTGACCGGAGCAGTGGGCGAAGTCGGGCTTGCTCGAGGCTCATGGCATTCCGCCTCTTCTACATGATCTTGTACCGCGCACTCCCGCCTGCACCAGGTCACCGAGCTCCGGTACGACGCGCCCCGCGCCCTGCCCCGCACGCTGACCCGGAGCGCCCTCGGACCGCCCGCGCGCCCGCAGGACCTGCCGGAACGGCCAGCAGCCTGGATTGCCCTCCTCATGATCCACAACAACCACGGACCGCACCCCACGCTCCGCGAATTGACCAGCAGGATCCCGCGGTCCCCGACCCCCAGGTGCGCGAACGTGCGGAATCGCCGTTGATCTGCTGAACGTGTATCGTCGGGAACTATGTTCCGCCCCCTGCAAGCTGGCGAGCCGACCCAGCTGGGTGACTACCGCATCATTGGGGGCCTCGGTGAGGGCGGGCAGGGCGTGGTCTACTTGGCCGAGCGTGCCTCGGGCGAGCGGGTGGCGATCAAGGTACTGCATGCCAGGCTGGCGAGCAGGAGCGAGGCGCGCGGGCGTTTCTTACGCGAGGTGGACGCGGCCATGCGGGTGGCGGCGTTCTGCACAGCCCGCGTGCTGGACGTGGCGGTCGACGGCGACAGATCCTACATCGTGTCGGAGTTCGTTGACGGCCCGTCACTGGAGGATTCCGTCCGCGAGCACGGACCCAGGTCCGGAGGCGCGCTCGATCGCATCGCGGTCAGCACGGCCACCGCACTGGCGGCCATCCACCGGGCCGGGATCGTCCACCGCGACTTCAAGCCGTCGAACGTCCTGTTGGGCTCCGACGGCCCCCGGGTGATCGATTTCGGCATCGCGCGCGCGATCGACATGACCGCCACCGGCGGCTCGGTGGGCACCCCGGCGTACATGGCTCCCGAGATGATCCACGGTGAGCCGGCGCAGCCCGCATCCGACGTGTTCAGCTGGGCGGTGACCGTGGGCTTCGCCGCAACCGGGCGCCCGTTTTTCGGCCAGGACACACTGCCTGCGGTAATGTACCGCATCCTCAACGCCCAGCCGGATCTGGACGGCGTCCCCGAGCCCCTGCGCGCCGTTCTCTCCCGCTGCTTGGCCAAGGCGCCGCCGGAACGTCCCACGGCAGCCGAGGTCCTGCACCTCCTCCTCGGTCAGGGCCAGACCGTGACCAAGCCCGTCGGCGGGGACCCGGCCGCAGCTCCACCAGCGGAAGCTCCTCCGGCCGGAGTGACACCCGCCTGGACGCCTTCTACCGGCACGCCGTCAGCAGGACCGCCCCTCGCCGGGCTCGCCGGGACACCCGCTCCCGGAACGCCACCCGTCGCCCTCACCACAGACTCACGCCGCAAACGATCCAAGCTCCTGGTGGTGGGCTCGGTCACCTCCGTGGCGGTACTCGTGAGCGTGATTGTGCTGGCCCTGCGGTGGGGAGCGAGCGACTCTCCATCAACACCCACGCCCTTGGCGGCGACGGACATACCGTCGGCGACGACCAGCGTCGCCGCCCGGCCGTACGGCAGGAGGGTGGCAGAGGTCACCCTCGGCGACGAGGTGAACACCCTGGCGGTGAGCATCTACGCCGGACAGCGCGCGGTGCTGGCCGGCAGCACCAAGGGGGTGGCCAAGGTGTGGAAGTTCGACACGCGCCCCAGCGAACTCGCCAAGCTGAAGAACGCCGGCGGCGAGGAGACAGACGCCGCCATCGACGTGGGCGAAGTAGACGGGCAGGCGGCCACGTTCAGGCGGCTGCGGAATGGCGCCGTCATCGTCTCCGGCGCGGAGAGCGTCGAGCCGCTCGGCCCCACCTACAAAGGCCACCAGAAAATGGTCTACGCGATCGCCCCGGCGCGGGTGTCGGGCAAGACGGTCCTGGTCAGCGGCGACGAGGCCGGAAAGGTCCACGTGTGGGACCCGAAGACGGGCAAGGACTCCGGGCCCCAGCCCAAGGCGGCGGGCGGCGACCCGGTGTTCGGTGTCGCGACCGGCACGATGGACGGGCACCCGTTCGCGGTGACTGCGTCGGCCGACGACACCGCGCGGGTGTGGAGCCTGGAGACCGGCGCTCTGGGCGCCACCTTCCACGGCCACAGCGGTGATGTCTTCGCTGTGGCGACCACCGTGATGGACGGCGCGCCGGTGGGCATCAGCGGCGGCTCCGACCGCAAGATCCGCGTCTGGGACCTGCGCAACGGCCGGGAGCAGACCTCGTTCTCCGGCCACACCGCCGAGGTCGCCTGCCTGGCGGTGGGCAGGGTGAAGGGCCGCGCGGTCGTCGCCTCCGGCGGGTTCGACGGGACCATCCGCGTCTGGGACCTGCGCAGCGGCAAGCAACTCGGCGACCCGCTGAAGTCTCCCGGTGGGCGCGTCTACTCGGTGGTGATCGCCGAGGACGACGGGGAGTCCTGGCTGGCCGCGGGCGACGTCAAGGGCAACGTCACCGGATGGAGCCTCGGCCCGGCCTCCCCCTAGAGAACCGGTCATGTAATCGTCAGGACGCGAGGCTGTAGCAACTCGCGCGCATGGTTTGAGCTGGGATTTCTCCGTCCGAGCCATGCGGCTCGACGGTACGCGTTGATCGCTCCTCCGAGTACATTGTGGTGTTCGATCCGGCCTTCCATCGGCACCACCACATGTTCATCGTGATCGGGTGGTCGCTGCCCACGAGCCCGATTGGGTCGGTGCGCGTTGTAGTGATCGATGTACTCGTTCAGGACGGAGCGCAGGTGACGTTCGCTTTTTCGGCAACGTAAACGCGAACATTCCTCGCACTGGGCACCCTCGTCGATCCTTACCGCGATCACCTGCGAGAGCGGCGGGCCACCGACCCCGCCGTGCCAGTCCAGCAGTTGTTTCGTGAGATAAGAGAACTCGGCTACACCGGCAGCCACCAACCCGTCCCCAGCCCTGCTGCGCGGTGTCGTGGCGGCGCTGGCGAAGAGAACGAGATCGATGTCCCGCGGCTGCTGGGACTGATGAAGGCGATGAGAGCATGAGCGTCAACGTGCTGCGAACCGACAAGCTCAAGCGCCTGATCAGCCAGGGCATTCTCGTCGAGACCGAGCCAGGATTGTCCGCTCAGCCACGCCCCCAGCCCAGCTGATAACGCCCTGACCAGCCCACCTTCCCCAAGGCAAAGGACGAACGGGGCATCAACTCGCGCGCCCGCTGAGGGCGCCGGGCTGGCCCCCAACCGTCCCGTGGAGTGACCGGACGTACGGGTACTGCGGTGCCCGTACGTCCGCAAATCTCCAAGAAGGCCCCATTTCTCTGTTGAAACCGCCTCAAGGCCGATCCGTATCGTTTGCCCAGCCCCCAGACTGTGTCCATGCGTGGGGTGGCGCTCGCGGGATTGACGGTGGCGGCGTTGGTCGCCGCGTGCGGCAGCACGGGCTCGTACACAACCGTCGTGGGCAAGATCAGGAACGCCGGCCGGGTCGTCGTCGGCACCAAGTGGGACCAGCCGAGCCTGGGTCTGAAGACCGGGGAGGGCCCTCCCGAGGGCTTCGACGCGGACGTGGCCAAGTACATCGTCGACCACATCGCCAAGGGCCGGCAGGTGCAGATCACGTGGCGGGAGTCAGCCTCGTCCACCCGCGAGGCCCTGCTCCAGAACGGCAGCGTGGACCTCATCGTCGCCACCTACAGCATCGCCCCTTCGCGCCGGCCCATGGTGACCTTCGGCGGGCCCTATATCGTCACCCCGCAGGACACGATGGTCCGCGCGAGCGACACCAGCATCAAGAAGGTGACCGACCTGCGGGGCAAGCGGCTCTGCCTGGCGGAGGGCTCGAACTCCTACCGCCGGATCGTCGACCCCCCGCCCAACGGCAATCTGAACCTCCCCATGCAACTGGTGCCCGCGGCCAACTACTCCGACTGCGTACGCAAGCTAGCCGACGGCCGGCTCGACGCGATCAGCACCCTGGACCTGATTCTGGCGGGGTTCGCCGAGCAGGAGCCGGGCCGTTTCAGGCTGCTGAACGACCCCGTCAGCACCGAGGGCTGGGGAGTCGGGATCAAGAAGGGCGACACCGCCACCTGCGAGGCCGTCAACCAGGCGATCGCCGCGATGTGGCACGACGGCACGGCCACGCGGCTGCTGCACAGGTGGTTCGGCAAGTCGGGGTTCAAGGTGCCGTCGTCCCTGCCGAAGCCCGTAGGGTGCTCCTGAGCTGTGGGGACCGCCCCACGCCGTTGCCGATCTTCCGGCAGGAGGCGGGTTGCCTTTGGGTCTGGCCCACTTTCCGTGATCAGCCGTCCTTCCAAGATCACAACCATGTCGGGCCGGATGCTGTGGGGCTCAATAACTCGAATCACTACCAGCGCAGAGCCCTTCGTCCGGTCGCGTGCTAGGGTCACCGGCCATGGTTGGTTTAGAAACGATCAGTAACTGGCGGACGAAGATCTTCGTCTGGCTCGGGCTCCCTGCCATCGCCATTATCGGGCTGGTCTTCAGCGCGGCCGATGTGGTTCCCGCATGGCAGGCCAACGCCGGGAACGGCACGCCCGGTACTTTCACCGCGGTCCACGAGGATTGCGGCCGGCGTTCTTGCTCCTGGTACGGCGACTTCACCGCCACGGAGGGCAGCGCCAAGCGGGCCGACGTCATTCTTTATGACGAGCCCGACGGAATGGCGGAGGGTAAGGCGGTGCCCGCGCGTGACACGGGTGCTCGTAATGGCGTGTACTCCATGACGGGCGGGTACACCTGGCTGCTCACGACGGGTCTCGTCGCGGCGGGCGCGATCGCGGCGGTGGCCTGGATCGTCATGGTGGTACGCCTGATCAGCAGGCGGCGTACCCGCGTGCCCCAGCCGGCGTGATGAGGTGGCGGGCACCATCCACGGCTGGAGTGCCGCCCCGCCGAGGTGGTCTACCGGGGCGCCCGGCCTATGAATAGTCGTCCTCGTCGTACTGCTCCAGATGCAGCAG
>NZ_JBSGFQ010000167.1:0-21650 GCF_053603495.1 Nonomuraea sp. NPDC004186
CGGCGGCCCTCATGCCGAGGGTCCACCGCTGCTGCTCCTTGTCGAAGCCGAGCTGGAACCCGGCCGCCCGGCTGCCCGGCTGGGCCACGGCGGCGCTGTTGACCAGGTCGGCGACCTCGTCGGCGAACACACAATCTGCGGCTGTGCCCGCGGCGGTTCCCCAGGACCGAAAGACGTATGAGTGGGACCGCTTGTGATCATCAGCAGTCCCGCCCCAGGGGCATCGTCAGCCGCAGTGCACACCGCCCACCCAGCGTTTTGCGTTCTTGACACTTCCTTCTACATCGATGCACTTGCCGGGAGCCGAGGCCTGATGCCCACTTGCTTGTCGGTGGCGGTTCCCGCCGTAGAGCCGTAGCCGTAGGTGAGGGCGCAGTTCTTGCCCGAACTGGAGTTGTAGTAGACCTCCAGGGTGCCGACCCTGGTGCCGCTCTCCGGGATGGCGTACACGCCGACTCTGTTGTAGCCGCCGCCGCAGGGACCGGTCGCGCTGGCTGGGTCACCGAGGCCGGTGAGCAGGCCGCCTGCGATCACGATCCCCGAAACGGCCGCCAGTTTGCTGGTCAACTACACATCCTTCCGCTTGTGCGCCGTCCCCGACATGGGACGGCGATGTGGAACGCCGTGATCATCACGGGCAGGAGCAGGTCCGACAGGGGTGTGCGCGCACCAGGAACTCCTGGCTCCCGCCTCAGCGGGACGTCGTCAACGATACACGCTTTATGGAGCACGTGCTCTGTTATTCGGTGTCGACCCAGCGCGCCAGCCGGACTCCCGCCTCCCACTGACCGGTAACACGACAGTGCCTAGATTTTGTCTGCTTCCGTGGAGCGCGTCGCCGCAGGTCATCGCCATGGACGCGGCCCCGCTTACCTGAAGGCCTGCAAGGCATGGATCGCCCGGGGACGCGTGCCCGCGACCAAACCCGTGCTCACCCGCTACCTCAACGGCCCGGTGACACTCCCGGCGGCGGAGGAGGAAGGCTGGAAGGACACCATCGTCACCCCTCCCGGCATGGTCACCCGGATCGTCCTGCGCTTCGACGTACCACCGCCCATCGACGGCATCCCCGGCACGGGCACCGCGTTCCCCGCCACCTACATCCGGCACTGCCACATGCTGGAACACGAGGACAACGAGATCATGCGCCCCTGGCAGGTCATCTCGTAGCAGCCCGCTCGCCGGACCGGCTCTCTACCGGGCGGCGTCCTGGAGGGCCTGGATCAGCGCGAGGGTCGCGGGTGGGTCGGGTGGATCGCCGTAGGTGACGGCGTAGAGCCGGCGCGTGAAGCCGGTGATCTCGGTGGCGTGGACGTCGGGCCGGCGGTGGGCTTGTAGCGCGAGTCCGGGCAGGGTGGTGACGCCTTTGCCGACGGCGACAAGCGCTTGCACGACGACCATGTCGTCGCTGAGTGATGCGATGCGTGGAGTGAAGCCTTTTCGCCGGCACAGGTTGATCAGCTCGTTCTGGCACCGTTCGCAGCCGCCGATCCATGCGGAGTGGCGATGGTTCGCGATGTCGTCGTCGGGTCGCCGGCTCACGAGGTAGACCGGGTCGTCGCCGATGTGGACCAGGCGGAATCCCTCGTCCTCCTCCTCGGCCGGAGCGCCGGCGTACCGGAAGATGAGGGCGACGTCGATCTCGCCCTGCCGCAACATCTGGAGCGCTTCGACCGGATGGCGGTCGATCAGGATCAGCTCAAGCCCCGGATGCGCCTGGTCCAAGGAGGCGGCCGCCTTCGGCACGATCGTGCTCAGCGGCGACGCGTTGGCGGCCAGCCGAACCCGTCCCGTCCGCAAACCGACCTGCGCCGCGAGCTCGTTGGTCGCCGCGTCGACCCGTCCCACGATCTCGGTGGCGCGGCTGGCCAGCAGTTGTCCCTCCGGGGTCAGTCGGATCCCACGACCCACCCGCTGGACGAGCTTGACACCCGTGGCCGCTTCGAGGCGGGACAGGTAATGACTCACCGACGGCTGCGAGTAGTGCAGCTCTCTCGCCGCTTCGGTCACGGACCCGTGTCGCGCCACGGCGGCCAGCACCTTGAGATGGACCAGGTTCAGCACATATTCAGAATATCCATATGAAGTTCGAAGTATTGGCATTAGACGTCATCTGCCGATCCGGCCATGCTCTCTGGTGAGGCGCCGGACAGCGGCGCCGAGCCGATACCGGAGGAACGATGAGCAAGCTCAGGTGTCACATCTCGATCTCACTGGACGGTTTCGTCGCCGGCCCGAACCAGAGCGAGGAGAACCCGCTCGGCGAGGGTGGCGACCGGCTCCACGACTGGGTGGTTCCGCTGGCCGCCTTCCGCCGAGCCCACGGCGGTCAGGGCGGCGAGGTGAACGAGAGCACACCGGTCTTCGAGGAGGCGATCGCCAACCTTGGCGCCGGCGTGATGGGCAGGAACATGTTCGGCCCCATCGGCGGTGGCGCCTGGGGCGACGGGCAGTGGAAGGGCTGGTGGGGTGAGAACCCGGCCTTCCACTACCCCGTGTTCGTCCTCACCCATCACTCGCGTGAGCCGGTGGAGATGGAGGGAGGGACCACGTACCACTTCGTCACCGACGGAATCGAGTCCGCGCTCGATCAGGCGAAGAAGGCCGCCGGCGGCAAGGACGTCATGCTGTGGGGCGGCGGCCAGGTCGTTCAGCAGTACCTGGCGGCGGGACTGCTGGACGAGCTCGAACTGCACGTCGTTCCGGTGTTGCTCGGTGGCGGTTCTCGCCTCCTCGACAACCTCGGGGGCGCGAACGTACGGCTTGAGCAGATCCGGGCCGTCGAGGCGCCCGGCGTCACCCACCTCAAGTACCGGGTCTTGCCGGGTGCTTCATCATGATCGACGTAGCGATCATCATGGGCAGCACCCGCCCCGGACGCAACGGTGAGGCGGTTGCCGGCTGGGTCCATGATCTTGCGGTCAAGCGCGGCGACGCCAGGTTCGAGGTGGTGGACCTGGCCGACTTCCCGCTTCCACCCCTGGACGAGCCGATGCCGGCGATCACGGGCCGGTACACCCGGCCGCACACCCACACGTGGGCAGCCAAGATCGCCTCGTTCGACGCCTACGTGTTCGTGACACCCGAGTACAACCACTCGGCACCCGGCCCGCTGAAGAACGCGATCGACTTTCTGTACGCGGAGTGGACCAACAAGGCGGTCGGGTTCGTCGGCTACGGAAGCGCCGGCGGCGCCCGTGCCATCGAGCACCTGCGGCTGGTGATGAGCTGCCTTCAGGTCGCCCACGTCAGCGCGCAGGTGGAACTGTCGCTGTTCACCGATTTCGAGGACTTCACGGTCTTCCGCCCGGCCGGACGCCACGAGGACACTCTCACCACCCTGCTGGACCAGGTCCTCGCCTGGAGCGCCGCGCTGAAGCCACTGCGGACAGGAGAGCGCTGTGAAGCCTGATCGCCTGCGGACGTTCATCGACGACGTAGGACTCGTGGTGAGCAGCACCGACGACGAGCACGAGATCACGGCGCGGGTCGCCGAGCTGCTGTCGGCTCTCCTGGCCGGCGGTTACCGGCTGCCGGTAGAGGCCACGCGAGCATCGTCCGCGCGTCACGTGACGTATCCGCTCTACATCGCTCCCGACGACAGCTGGTCGATGGCGTCGGTGGTCTGGGACGTGGGCCAGCAGACCGGCGTACATTCGCACGAGACGTGGGGGGTCGCCGGCATCTACGCGGGAGTCGAACACGAGTTCCGCTACCTCAAGCCGACGGCGTCCACCGCGGGCACGCCGCTGACGCCGGCCGGCGAAACGCGGTGGGCGCCGGGGCAGGTGACCGTCTGCTGCACCACCGACGACGATGTCCATGCCGTCGCTGCCGTCGGCAGCGAACCCACTGTCGGGATCCACGTCTACGGTGGCAACATCGGCACGATCAAACGCCGGTCGTACGACCTCGCCACCGGCGAAACCCAGTGGTTCGTCTCCGGCTGGGACAACCCCGAGGACGTGCCCCGGGACGCGCAGTAACCAGGACCACGGCCGGGATGAGCCTTCTCCCGTGCTCCGTGGTCGGCTGTGAAGCCGTAGGACGAGGCTGCAGTGCGGGGCAGACCGGCACCCGCTTGGTTGCCGGCAACCGCTCGCCCAGGGCCTTCTCCTGCGCGCGCCGCTCTTGGCGATCTGGTCGATGTCCCGCGAACGCAACAGTGCCCGGTTGGCCTGGCCGACTGGCTCCCCATCGAAGCCTCCACCCGGACCCGTACTGCTCCGTGTCCGGCATCACCACCACGGCCACCGCCACAGGAGGCGGCGAGCTGGGAAAGGGGGACACCTTCTTCGAGGTGGGGCCGAAGCAGCCGCCGGCGCTCGATCGCCGCCCGGCGTTGCGCGTCGCTGAAGCCCGTCAGCGGGGCGAGGCCACCCTCTGATGCGGCTGTAGCCATCAACCGTCCCCTTCTGACAGACATGACCTCACTGCGCCGGCCCCGTTCGCCGACCTTGCATCGAGGGTTCCACCTGCTGACTCCGGCGTCATCTCGTCCAGCAGCCGGGGTTCCATGAGACGCTCTTGTTGCCGGAATACGTCCCCTGAGTGGTGTCGGCGACCTCGATGTGTCCGTCGGCGTACTTGTAGACCAGCTTGACCTGGTACGTCTGCACGATCATGGAGATCAGCGCCGAACGGTTCGGACCGGCGGGCATCCAGTACGTGCATTTCGACTTCAGGACTCGGGGAGTCCCCTCCCCATAGGACTGCGAACGGATGTGCGTTGCCGCGGTGGCGTTGTACGCGGTGCCAAGTCCCTTCGCCCACGGGTTGAGCGACACACCGCTGCTGACGTATGTGCACACCTGGTAGTTGCCGGCGTTCCGGTAAATGCTGCCCTCACCGGCCGCCACTCCATAGATGTCCGTGTCGGTACAGGATTCGTAGTAGGGCACGGAGCCAGTGGCCGTCAGCTCGACCGTGATCGACTCGACCGTGGTCGACGGCTCGTCGGCCACGGCCGCGGTCGGTACGCAGAACAATGCCGCGGTCATCACCGCTGCGACCGCGCCGGCACGCGCTGCCGTATTGAAGTTCATCTGAACGTCCTTTCCTCACGAGTGTCCTTACGACATGTCCGGCCCTGTTGAGAAACCGTTCCAAGGTCCGGTCTCTTGCGGAAGCGGTGTCCTCAGTGCCTGCTTGACAGTAAGGAAACGGACTTGGAAAGCACCTGAAGCTGCTCTCCCAGAACATGGGGACAACTTGGATACGACTTGGCGCGCGCCCTGCCCCACCGCGATCGCGGAACCCGGCGACCGACACCACGCACGACGAGCGGGGTTGGCGCCGCAGGCGTGCGCACGTCATAGAGAGGTGGTCGCGGGCGCAGCGGAGGTTGGCTGTCCGGGAACGTGGGGCGCCCGTCATCCAGAGGAAGGAGCCCGGCTTGAGGGCCTCGCGGCGGATCCGGCACACAGCGAAGTAACAGGTCAACTCCCTGATACGGGCGCACAGGCGGCCGCCGAGATAGAGGTTCAGCGCGGTGTCGTCCTTGCGGGCGAATTGTCGAATGGTGGTGCTCCGGCCAGGGCTGAAGGCAGGATCCGGAGGAGACCTCGACCCCAAGTTCCGCCGCGCCCGGGTCCCGGCAAGGGCGGCACCATCGTGTACGTGCACGGGGCCACCGCCACCGCCCGCCTGCTGCCCCGCCTTCCCCAAGGCCGCACACGCGGGCCGGTGTTCCTGGCCCACCGGCGCGCTCCTGCCTCCGGGGGCCGCGCGCCCGCGGCCACTGACATCTGCCCCATCACCGGCCGCGGCCGCCTGTCCTACCCGCGCCGAGCATCTGTTCAAGACCGCCTCCGCCGAGCTCGACCCGCACGGCGACGGCTGAACGCTGCACCAGGTGCGTCACTCGGCGCTGACGCACCTGGCCGCCACCGGCCGCACCGCGCCCCTAGCAGCTTGTCAGCACCCGGCACCGTCCGACGGGTCACGATCGACGCCATGGCGTCGCGGTGGTTTTCCCGCAGCGGAGTTCCTCCGCCACGAGCTTCCCAACCGTCCGGAACCGGAAGGTTCGTTGTGGATTCGTGCGGGACGTGGATGGGAATCTCCCGGCGGATCGGGCACAAGAGCGGCGGCCCCGCGAAGACCTTGAGATGAGGCAGATGAGCACCATGGCGACCGACTACGACAGCCCACGCAAGACGGACGACGACTCCGGGGAGGACAGCCTCCAAGAACTCCAGACCCACCGCGCCAACGCCTCCTCCGGCAGCATCGATGTCGATGAGACCGAACTGGCCGAGTCGATCGAACTGCCTGGCGCGGATCTGTCGGACGAAGAGCTGTCTGTGCGGGTGATCCCGCCTCAGGCCGACGAGTTCACCTGCTCGCGCTGCTTCCTGGTGCGCCACCGTAGCCAGCGCGCCGCCGGGAAGAACGGTCAGCAGATCTGCCTGGAGTGCGCCGCCTGACCGAGACGACGATGAACCCACGTGCGCGTCGCCCGCAGCCGCTGTTCTTGACTCGGTGGCGGTGAAGAACGATTCCACATCCAGCGCGGAGCGGGGCCCAGCAGGCGGGCGAGCTCGGCGATGGATCGCATGGGTGGCGCGCCGCAGGCGCGCCTGTGCCGGTAGCCCTGTGGTGTGTTGCGTCAAGCTCACCAACGCTCGCGGCCGGTGCAGCGGTCAGACGGTGTCGAAACTCGCATACAAGCGTTGCCGCTCTGCGTACATGGCCACGTGATTGCTCCGCGAGCTCTGGACCGTCGTCTGCATCGGCTCGATCGCCAGCGGCGAGGTGTCCACTGTCCTGTCCCTGGGAGGCGGCTCACATGATGCTGCGGCCGGGTGTCAGAGCTGAGTCTGGCCGCCGTCGACGACGAGGTCGGCTCCGGTGGTGAAGCGGTTGTCGTCGGCGGCGAGGAACAGCGCGGCGGCGGCGATCTCCTCGGGCCGGCCCATGCGGCCCATGGGGACCGTGGCGGTCAGGGCAGTGCGCAGGGCTTGGGGGTCGTCGGCTGCGTCGAACGCGGGGGTGTCGATGGCTCCGGGGCTGATCGTGTTGACCCGGATACCGCGGTCTTTGAGCTCGCTCGCCCAGGTGCGGGAGAAGGAGCGCACGGCGGCCTTGGCGGCGTAGTAGGCGGTGTAGTCGGGCGTGCTGTCCATGTGCCCGCCCGAAGAGATCAGGATGACCGAGCCGTGGTCATTGAGCAGCCCGAGCGCCTTCTGCACGGTGAAGAACGTGCCCCGGGCGGTGACGGCGAAGACCCTGTCGAAGTGCTCGGGGGTGGCTTGGGCCAGGGTGGCCTGCTCGCCATGGGCGGCGTTGGCGACGATGACGTCGACGGAGCCCCTTTCGTCCTTGACCTGCTGCCACAGGCGGTCGAGGTCCTCCAGGCGGGAGATGTCGCCCTGCACGCTCGTGACGTTGCGGCCGATCTCGGCCTGGGCCTTGTCGAGCTCCTCCGCACGGCGGCCTGTGATGTACACATACGCGCCTTCGGCGACGAACGTCTTGGCGGTCGCCAGGCCGATCCCGCTGCTTCCTCCGGTGATGACCGCGGTCTTGCCGTTCAGCTTGCCCATGAGGGACACTCCTCACTTTTCATGTAGCGATCGCTACGGTGGTGGGTTTGTTGCGCTCTGTTGCCGTGGGGCCGGCTGCTCGCCGGCGGTGCACCCGGCGTCGTCCCCGGCCTCGCCTCTTCAGGCCGCTTGCCTGCCGGCTGCCGTGCTGGTCACCAGGCGACCGGCAGCCGGTGAGGGCCGAAGGTGATGGTGTTGTTGCGGAAGGTGATCTGCTCCAGCGGCACCGCCAGCCGCAGGCCGGGCAGCCGGCGCAGCAGGGCGGGCAGGGCGATCTGCAGTTCCACGCGGGCCAGGGGCTGGCCGAGGCACTGGTGGGTGCCATAGCCGAAGGCGAGGTGGCCGCGGGTGTTGCGGTCGGGGTCGAAGGTGTCGGGGTCGGCGGAGAAGGCCGGGTCGCGGTTGCCGGCGGGCAGGCTCATGAGCACGGATTCACCGGCCTGGACCAGCTGCCCGCCGATGGTGATGTTCTCGGTGGCGACGCGCAGCACCCCGTCCTGGACGATGGTCAGATAGCGCAGCAGTTCCTCGACCGTGTTCGCCACCACGGCCGGGTCGTCGGCGGCGCGGAGGCGGTCGAGCTGCTCCGGGTTCTCCAGCAGGGCCAGGGTGCCGAGGGCGATCATGTTGGCCGTGGTCTCGTGCCCGGCGACCAGCAGCGTGATGCCGTTGGACACCACGGTCTCGCGGCTGATCTCGCCCGCGGTGACCCGCTGGAGCTGCCGGCCGATCAGGTCGTCGGCGGGCTCGCGTTCCTTGCGTGCCAGCAGCTCGTGCAGGTAGCCGGCCAGCGCCGCGGCGGCGGCCTGCTGTTGCTCTTGCGTGATGTCGGCCGTGACGATGGTGGCGCTGTGCTCCTGGAAGAAGGCGTGGTCCTCGTATGGCACGCCGAGTAGCAGGGAGATCACCATGGACGGGATCGGGAAGGCGTAAGCGCTCACCAGATCCGCCGGCGGTCCCTGGCTGATCATCTGCTCCAGGAAATGGTCGACCTGCTCCTGGATCGGCGAGCGCAGCCGCTCCATCTGCTTGACGGTGAACTCGCCGGTGAGCATCCGGCGCAGGCGGATGTGTTCCGGGTCGTCCATCCGGATGAAGGCCTGGGCCACGTCCGGGCCGGAGGCGTTCGGGATGGGAAAGCCGGGCGTGCGGTCGTCCGCGCTGAGCCGCGGGTCGCTCAGAGCGGCCCGGATGTCGTCGAACCGGGTTGCGATCCACATCGGCCGGCCGCGCCACAGCGCCCGCCGCAGGCCCTCGCCGTCGCGCCAGTCCGCGTAGGCGGCCGGTGGGTCGAAGGGACAGCGCCCGGATCGCACGCCGGGGTAGGGCGGCAGAGCGGTGCGGTCGGTGCGGTCGATGGGGTCGGTCGCATCGGACGCCGTGGTCATGGATCGCTCCTTGCACGAGAAGAAGAGGGGAAAGCGGGGGAGGGGGTGTCACGCGGCGGCCGTGCCGGAGACGGCCGTGTCCCAGGCGACGCCGGAGGCGATCAGCGCCCGCCAGGCGCGCAGCACCTTGGGCGGCTTGCCCACGGCGAGCACGCCGGTGAGCCGGTCCGCGCGGCGGTAGAGCACCAGGAGCCGGCGCTGCGTCACATCGCTGTCCAGGACGAGCGCTTCGTCGTGGCCGCGCAGGTATCCGTGGGCCTGGACCCTGGTGCCGTACTGGTCGGACCAGAAGTACGGCACGGGCGCGCATGGCCGCTGGGCCTGCGGGGTGAGCAGGTTGTGGGCGACGGCGAGGGCCTGCTCAGCGGCGTTGGTGCGGTGCTCGACGCGCATCGTCGTGCCGAACAGCGGGTTGTGCCAGCACGCCACGTCCCCGACGCCGTACACGCCGGGCGCGGCCGCGCCGTAGCGGTCGCACACCAGCCCGTCGCCGACGGTGAGAGCGCTGTCGGCCAGCCATTCGGTGTTGGGCACCGACCCGACGGCCACCAGCACGTCGTCGGCCGGCAGTACGCTCCCGTCGGCCAGGGCGACACCGGCGACCTCACCACCGGACTGGAGCACGCCGGCCACCCTGATGCCCGTGCGCACCCGCACGCCCTGGTCACGATGAAGCCGCGACAGGAACCGCCCGGCCGGCTCGCCGACGGCCTGCGCCAGCGGAACCGGATCGGCCTCCAGCAGCGTCACCTCCACCCCGAGCCCCCGCGCGACGGCGGCCACTTCGGCACCGAGGAACCCGGCGCCGACGACCACCAGCCGCCGGCCTGCGCGCAGTCGCGCCTTCAGCGCCAGCGCATCGGCCAGGGTGCGCAGTGTGTGCACCCCGGCCACGCCTTCGGTGCCGGGCAGCCGGCGGGCCCGCACGCCGGTCGCCACGACCAGCGAGTCGTACGGCAGCTGGGTGCCGTCGGCCAGCAGCAGGGCCTGGGCTGCGCTGTCCAGCCCGGCCGCGCGGACTCCCAGCCGCAGGTCCAGGTCCAGGGCGTCGATGTCGGCCTGCCCGCGCAGGGTGAGCCGGTCCGGCTCCCACGCCCCCATGAGGATCTGCTTCGACAACGGCGGCCGGTCGTAGGGCAGGTGCCGCTCGTCTCCCACGAGCGTGATCACCCCTTGAAAGCCGCCCCTGCGCAGCGCTTCCGCTGTGGTCAGCCCTCCGGCCGACGCACCGACCAGCGCGATCCGGTTCACGACTCCGCCAGGTGGATGGCGGCGGCCGGACAGGCCAGGGCCGACTCGCGGACGGCCTGGTGCAGGCCGGGCTCAGGTGTCTCGGTGAGCAGGACGACCATGCCGTCCTCGTCGCGCTGGTCGAAGACCTCGGGTGCGATCAGGACGCACTGCCCGGAGGCCACGCACTTGGGTTCGTCGATGGTGATCTTCATGTGGGTTCTCTCTGTGGACCGAGCCTCATGTCAGGTTCTGTCTGTGAATCGAAGGGGAAAGCCCCGGGCACAAGTTAGCCGACACCTGTCGGTAAAACAACTTGTGTCGGCTAATGTAGAGTGGCGGCCATGGCCACGACGCACCACGGCACCCCGGCCGTCGACCGCCGCGTTCGCCGCACTCACGCGGCCCTGCACAACGCGCTGATCCGACTCACCGAGGAACGGGATCTGGAGCAGATCAGCGTCGCGGACGTGACCGAACAGGCCGGGGTGAACCGCACAACCTTCTACGACCACTACCGGAACGTGCACGAACTGGCCGAGGCGGCCTGCACCTCGACGATCGACAACCTCATCGAGTCACTCCCCACCTTCGACCCCGCCGAGTCCGACCCCGCCTGCTCCCTCGTCGCCTTCTTCGAGATCCTCGGCGAGCACGCCGGCCTCTTCCGCAGCCTGCTGGGCAACCAGGGCAGCCCCCGCGTCATCGGCCACGTCCGCAGCCGCATCACCACCACCGTCCACGTCGCCGTACGCCGGAAAGCCGGCGCCGCGCCGGACAGCGTCTCCTCGGCCGACATCCCGCACGACGTGCCCGCCGCGTTCATCGCCGGCGCGCTCCTCGGCGTGGCCACCGACTGGCTCGAGCGCGGTTGCCCGCGCACCCCGGCCGAGATGGCCGCCCTGACCTGGCCCCTCCTTGTCACCGGCCCATCCTTCTGAACGCATGCTCGGGAGGAGGATGAGCAACGCCCTGCTGAGCGATCTGGCGGCCGAGCAGACGGCAGCGGTCTTCACCGCGGCGTGGCAGGACACGGCCGCCCGCACCTGGAACCGCCACCGCTCCGCCCTGCGCTCCTTCACCACCTGGGCCGCCGCGCGGTGGAGCATGAACGATCTGGCCGTGCTGATCGAACGACGCCGGGAGAACGCCGACACCACCAAGGCCATCGACCGGCACCTGATCGAGGCCCTGTGGCAGCGCCGCGACCTGCCGCTCCGGGACAAGACCCTCTTCCGGCTGCTGTACGAGAGCGCGGCCCGCTCTGCCGAGGTCCTCGGCCTCGACGTCGGCGACCTCGTGCTGGAGGCCAAGCGCGGCCGCGTACGCCGCAAGGGCGGCAGCATCGACTGGATCCTGTGGCAGTCCGGCACCGCCCGGCTGCTGCCCCGCCTGCTCGCCGCCCGTGCCCGCGGCCCGGTCTTCCTGACCGGCCGGCGGCCCGGTCCGGCCCGTACACCCGCCGGAGCCGATCTGTGCCCGGTCACCGGCCGCGCCCGGCTGTCCTACGAACGCGCCGAGTACCTGTTCAAACAGGCCACCAAGCACATCGACCCGACCGGGGCCGGCTACACCCTGCACCAGCTGCGCCACTCCCGGCTGACCCACCTGGGCGAGGACGGCTGGTCCTCCTCCATGCTCATGACGTTGTCCGGCCACCGGAACCTGCGCACCCTGGGCATCCACGTCCAGCCCAGCACCGAAGCCGTCGCCGTCGCGCTCGCCGAGCACGACCCCGGTCGCCGGCGACACTGACCACGACCTCATACCGTCCGCAGGATGATCGCATGCCTCGTGACCGAAGCCCGATTCGAGTCCAGCGGGTGTCCCGTCTTCGCTGGTGGTGGGCCCGTATCACTACGCCGCACGCCCCGTTGCGCTTCGTCTACCACCCGCCCACACGTCCAGCCGGGCTGCGCGAGATCTACGTCTACGATCCCGACGACTACGGCATCGCCCGCCTGGTCTGGCAGGTATGCGACGCGTGCCGCTGCGGCAGCATCAACAAGATCTCCATCGACCCGGAGTGGCAGCGCCGCGGGCTCGGCCGCCGCCTGATCCTCCGCGCGCTGCGCGACGGACCGGCGTACGCCTGGGCCACCTCGGGGCAATCCCCAGAGGCCAGGAAGTTCTTCCCGATCATGAGCGCGGAAACGGGAGCGGCCTTCACCGCGTACGGCCCCTCATGCCCTCACACCGGTCTCGATCGCAGAGGCCTCGCCGCCGAACACATCCCACCACCGCGCGCAGTGATCGAACACGACATCTGACAACGACACGCCATGGACAATGCCGACCACCAGTCCGCCGCCTCATCCCCAGCGGATGCCGCGCCTGGCTACACCGTTCCTCAACGCCAAGACGGCTGGCCCAACTGCCTCGGCCGCTATGCGCGGCGCATGGCCGGGTGGGCAAGGGCCACGAGGCCGGCGACGGCGCAAGCGGCAGCGCTGCCGGCCAGGATCGCCGCCGGAGGCGAATGGTCGAGCAGGATGGCGCCAGCGGCCGCGCCCAGCGGGGAAGCGGCCATCAACAGGGCTCGCTGGGTGCCGAAGAGCCGACCGTGCCAGTTGGGATGAGCCCAGCGCTGGAGCGCGGTCGCCTCAACCGCCGTATACGGGCCCCACACCAGGCCGGACACAGCGAACAGTGCGGCGGCGGCTGGAATGTCATGCAGCAGGGCGAGCGGCAGGGTAACCGCCCCCCACAGGGTGGCGCCGAGCCCGTTGACCAATCCGGGCCGCCGCCGCGCGAGCCGTGGTGCCAGCGGCAGGGCCGCCAGAGCGCCGGCCCCGAACAACACCCACAGCATGCTGTAGGTCACGGGGTTGCCGTCCAGCCGGTCACGGACAAATTCCGGCAATACCGACTCGAATGGCCCGTAGGCCGCGTAGTACACCACGGACAGGGCGACGAGGGTGCGGATTCGGCTCGACCGCCACGGCGACGCCTCCCGTAGGTCCGCCTTCTGCAGGTCCGCCTCCGGTACGGTCGCGCGCGCCTGCCGCATCGGAAGGACGGGGGCGAAGGCGGCTGCGGCAAGAAGGAGGGCCGCGGCGCCCGCCAGGCTGGGGCCCAGACCGAGGAACCCCAGCAGGGACGCGGTCAGCAGTGCGCCGAGCACCAGAGGAAGCTGGTCGCCGGCGGCGCTCACTGCTCTCTCGCCTCTGCGCCCGCTCCTGCGGAGTGGTCCACGGGGCAGTTTGTGCCGCAGGCGGGCCAGTCGCAGGTACGGCAGGCGGTGTCGGCCTGCGGGCGAGTGCGATGGCGGTTGCGCAGGGCGGTGTCCAGCAGGGCGGCGAGTTGCTCCCGCTGGTCCTCGCGCAGGCCGCTGGTGGCGTGTGCGAAGGCGGCGGCGCGTTCCTGGTACCAGGCGCGCAGGACCTCCAACCCGCGGGGAGTGATGGACAGCCGAGACGTCCTGGCGGTGGCGGGACCGCGTACGGCCAGGCCGAGGACCTCCAGCCGGTCCATCAGCCGCACGGTTCCCGACTGGGTCAGCCCGACTCGTGGCCGTAGCCATTCGAGGGAGCAGTTCTCATGCCCGGCCAGCAGACTGAGCGCGCTCAGCTCCCGGAAGCCGACCCCCGTCCGGTCTGCGGCGGCCCGCAGGTCGTCATGGGACTCCATGATCCAGGCGCTCAACACATTGTCGGCATGCATGAGTCATTCATTACCTGACGGACAAATCCAAACGTCTCGCAACAGTCGACCCAGGACAGCGCCCTCTGCGTCGCCGCCGGCGCCGCGATGCTCGGCGCGGGCCGCGGTGTGCAGCCACACCCCGAACGGCAGACCCGCCTCCCCGCTACGGTGTGGGGGTGCGGAAACTCAGCCCGAGGTTGACGTGGGGGTTCGTGGCTCGAGCATGATGAGGCCTCGGGCATCCTGCTGACAGTGTTGTGGTCCGCCCTCTACCTCATCCTCGGGCGTGTCTTTCAGCTCCTGGTCCTGCTGGGTCGCGGAGATCGTGGTGCTTCGCCACCAGGTTGCCGTATTGCGCCGTCAAGTGAACCGGCCCGATCTTCATCCGGGGGATCGGGTCGTGCTCGCGGCCTTGTCGCGGTTGCTTCCTCGCCCGTCGTGGGATGTCTTCGTCACTCCCGCGACGTTGCTGCGCCGGCACCGTGCCCTGGTGACGCGCCGGCGGACCTACCGGTCCAAGTGCCCGGGCCTTGCCGGCGCCAGCGTTCAGAGTCGGGCTCGTGGCTGTCGGCGGCGTTGACCAGATGGGTATAGCACTGCCGGCACGCTTCGGGGAGTTGACCGCAGTGTCCCCCGCCCGGGGGCTCCAGCAGGCGATGAGGGCGTTGCGGTCGCGATCGACGGCGTACCGCGGCGATTCCCTCGTCGGCGAGTACGGTCACCAGCGTCAAGGTAGCGCAGCCCATGCTCACCGTCACCGCGAAGGTGACCACCGTGGCGATCAGGGGCAGCACCGAGACGCCAGGAAGGCACAACCGGCCGTGATCGGGCGTGCCAGCTCGCGCATCTCAGGTGCTGCCCCTCCTCAACGCCTACCGGTGCACCTGGCACCGGACATTGACTTACTGCTTTGCGACAATGTTCAGCGTCGCGGTCAGACCTGGATCCGGACCGAGACCGTGCCGGTTGTTATGCGATGGTCGGAGCACGGTCCGCCACAAGCGGTGCTGATCTCCAGCGAATCACCGGTGTACGGGCCGACGATCGCGCTCTCCCGGACGAAGAGCAGATCTATCTTGGGGCGCTGGCCGCATGGAGGTTCGGGATCGATCGCCTCGCCCTTGGCGTTGATCAAACCGACAGTGGTCTCGCCAACGCCCGGGCAGCTCGGTTCCATGTCGTCAAGCTCCCTGTGCTCGCCGGTGTTGCCGCTGTTGTTCGGCACGTCGAGGCTGGGGGAGTACCAGTTGTCGAGCCGGCCGTAATGCGGCCGGGCATTGAAGTCGCCGCCGATGAGGACGGTGTCCCCATCGGCGTAAAAGTCCTGGAGGTGACCCAGCACCGCCGCCAACTGCTGCACATTTATCCTGCTCCCGCCGATCTCCTTGTTGGAACTGGTGATGTGCGTGCTGCAGAACCGCAGATGCGGCCGGGCGGCCAACGGCGCACAGAGGAGCTTGTGAACCCCGCCTTCGTCATCGACCGGCAGGGCGTACTGGCTGGCGATGCCCAGCTGTCGCCGGCTGAAGAGAGCGATGCCGAACCGCTCGCCATCGCAGGCCGCACTCGTGTCGGGTTCCGCGTTCCGGATGGTTGCGAAACGGGAGTAGCTGGTGCCTTCGGGCCAACCGGCCTGGTCCAGCCTTGCCTGTAGCGCTTTGTATTGATCCCAACAGATTTCGTTGAGGGCCGCGAAATCCGCGTTCTGGTTCACGATGGACGCGGCCGCGGCCGCCACCATGCCGTTGGTCGCGGACCCCTGATTCATCGTCCAGCCGGCGACATTCCACTGCCATACGTTGAAGGTCTCGACCACCGGATCAGCGGCGCGTGCCGCACCTCCAGGCAGCAGCATCGCACTGAAGGCCACCACGGCAACGAATAACCGGGCGAGCATTCGCATCTGACGTTACTCCGATCTGGCTGGTATCTGCCATTGAAAAGGGCGCCTTTCGCAAAGCGCACCGGTGCGGGCGACAATTGCCGCCGCCACGTGAAATCAACGTACAGGCACATGTCTTCTCGCCGAATCAGTCAAGTGACCAGCCATGTCTGAAGCTGGAAATGCTGATTTGATCGGCTGTCACGCCGCCGCCGGTACCTGCTCCAGCGCCTCCAGCGCGGCGGCCGCGTCGGTGACGCTCATTTCGGCGGTGAACCGTACGGCGTCGCGAACGTCGGCGGGGCCGGCGACCCGCCGCGCCAGCGCGACGTGCCGGTGGAACGACTCACCGAAGGAACTCCTGGCGATGTGTGCGGTGAGCGCGACGAACGCGCGCTCGCGCGCGCTCAGCCGCTCCTCCGACCAGGCCCGCCCGGTACGCGAGGCCAGGAACTCGGCCATCCACGGATCACTCACCGGCCAGGCGACGCCGGGTGAACCTTCGGCCACCCGGCTCGGCTCGGGGGTGGTGTCCAGGCCCAGTTCGGCGGCGACCTGCGCGACCCGGCCCAGAGCGTCGGCCGCCGCCGGATACCCGGCGTAGGGGGCGACGAACCTGACCAGGGCGAGCATGTCGGCGTAGGGGACGCCGTGCATGTTCAGGGCCGTGATGTGCATCGTGAAGCCCAGCCCGAGATGGCCGCGGCAGACGTCGTGTGCGGTGACCTGCAGCAGTTTCTCCCGCACAGTGGTCCCCGGCAGGCCGAACGTGAGCCCGCCCGTCTCCAGCGCCATCTTCTGGAATTCGAGGTCCACCTCGGCCAGCGGACCACTCGGAAGATCGACCATGGAATTTCCCTCCTAGTTTGCGACTCGAACGATTCCGGCGCCGCCGTGGTGTGGATCGCGTACATGTGGCCCCCCTCAAAGGTTGAGGAGCCCGGCCGGTGAGACAGCGCTGCAGCACCGGCGCGACCCACCGGGCCAGTTCGTCCGGCGTGGCGGAGGCCAGCGCGTCCCCCTGGACGGCGTGGCGGGCGATCGCCAGCCCGACCAACTGGCCGGCCGTGAGCGCCGCCCGCAGCTCGGGATGGTCCACGCCGAGCTCCCGCGTGAGCCTGCCGAGCATGTCGGGGGCCAGGAACTCCCGGATCCGCCTGGCGGCGTGCTCGTCGGTCGCGGCGGAACGGATCAGTCCCAGCAGCGGACCCGGCTGCTCCACGTCGCCGAGCAGGCCGAGTACGAAGCGGACCAGTCGCTCCCTCGGCGTGGCCACCTGGCGCACGCTCGTCCCGTCGTAACCGACACCGCTGAAGGGCACGGTCGCGGGCGCCACGATGTCGTCCCTGGTGGTCGTGGCCCCCAGCCGGCGACCTGTCCGTTGCGTCTTTCCTCCTCGCCGCACAAGATATATCCTCACCCGAGGATATGTAAGTCGGCAAATGGGGACTTTTAGCGAAAGGCATACCCATGTACGCAGCCCTGATGAGCCGGGCCGGGCGGCCGCCCACCGGCCCGGCGACGATCTCCAAGGAGGTGCGGTGATGTTCCGTTTCGGAGTCGCCCTGCACGTCCCCTCGACCCGCCGCGAATGGGCGGAGAAGTGCAGGAAGGCCGAATCGCTGGGCTACGACACCATCGCGGTCGCCGACCATCTGGGGATGCCCGCCCCGTTCCCCGCCATCGTGCTGGCCGCCGAGGCCACCGAGCGGGTACGCCTCGGCACGCACATGCTCAACGCCAACTTCTACCGGCCCGCCCTGGCTGCCCGCGATATCGCCAGCACCGACCTGTTCATCGATGGGCGATTGGAGTTGGGGCTGGGCGCCGGCCACGCCAGGCACGAATTCGAGGCGGCCGGGCTCCCGTACGGAAGCGGTGGCGAGCGCGTGGACGGCCTCCGGCGCATGGTGTCAGAGCTACGCAGACTGTTCGCCGACCCCGAGGTGCTGCCGCGCCCGGCCCAACGACCGGGACCGCCCCTCATGATCGCCGGGCGAGGAGACCGGCTGCTGCGGTACGCGGCGCGCGAAGCCGACATCATCGGCTTCAGCGGGGCCGACACCTCCAGGCACGAGGACGGCGGCCTGCCGGCGTTCGCCTCCGCCGATTCCATGGCCGAACGGGTGGACTTCGTCCGGGCCGCGCTGGGCGACCGGGCCGGAGAGGTGGAGTTCAACAGCACCGTTCCCACCGTCGTCATCACGAACGACAGCAGGCCGGCGCTGGAGAAGGCGGCCCCCTTCGCGCCCCACCTCAGCATCGAGGAACGGGCCGAAGCGCCGAGCCTGCTGGTCGGCACGACCCAGCAGATCGCCGACAAGCTGCGCAAGAACCGCGAGCGGCTCGGGTTCGGCTACATCACCGTCCTGGAGGGCGGCATGGACGCGATGGGGCAGGTCATGGAACTGCTCCGATAACCGGTGTAAGCCGACCGGTCAAATTACTGATATAGCTGCACGGCCGCCCCATTAGCATAATTCGCGACCAGAAAAGTGAGGAGAGAACGTGTCTGTGGCAAAGTTCATTCTGGTTCCGGCGGCGGCCGCCCTCGTCATCATGGCAGCCGATGTGACGACGGCCACCGCTCAACCGTCCGGCGTCACGGCGGCCGCCGGCGGCGAGGCCGTGAAACGTAAGTCGTTCAAATGCGCCTCGCCCAAGGGCAAGAAGCTCAACCTCTCCTGGGATCCGGGAATCGTCTCCGTCACCGTCTACTTCAACAATCACTGCAAGCAGAAACGCCATATCAAGCTCGACTTCAAGCAGGCCACCGACGTGTGCTTCACCGTCAATCCGAAGACCAAGGGAAAGAAGAAGGTCTACACCACTGGAGCGGTGCTCCGATCGATAACATCCCCTTCGGAGTGCTGACATCATGAACGCGGACGTGATCGTCGCCGGTGCCGGGCCGACTGGGTTGTTGCTCGCCGGCGACCTGGCCGGTGCCGGGATCCGCGTGATGCTGGTCGAGCGGCGTACGGAGCAGTCGCCGTTGTCGCGGGCCTTCGCCGTGCACGCGCGAACCCTGGAGATGCTCGACATGCGCGGTCTGGCCGACCAGGCTCTGGCCACCGGCACCACGGTCCCGGGCCTGCTGATCTGGGACCACGTCAAGATCGGGATGACCGAACTGCCGGGCCGCCACCCATACATGCTCATCACGCCGCAGTACGAGATCGAGCGGCTCCTGGCGAAGCGAGCCCTGGACAACGGCGCCGAACTGCTGTCCGGGCATGAGGTCGCGGGCCTGGAGCAGGACGGCGGCGGGGTGGACGTGCGGGTGCGGACCCTGGACGGGGACGCGCGGATCTTGCGAGCCTCCTATGTGGTGGGAGCCGACGGCAGGTACAGCGTCGTGCGCGAGGCCGCCGGGATTTCCTTTCCCGGCCACGCCGTCGCGCAGTCGATGATGCTCGCCGATGTCAAGCTGGCCGAGAGGCCCACCGAGTTGCTGTCGGTCAACGGCGTGCGGCAGGGGTTCGTGTTCATCGCCCCGTTCGGGGACGGCTGGTATCGCGTCATCGGCCGAAACCACACGAACGGCGACCTGTCCGACGAGGTGCCGGTGGACTTCGAGGAGTTGAAGTGGCTGACCCGCAAGGCGTACGGCACCGACTTCGGCATGCACGACCCGCGCTGGATGTCGCGTTTCCACAGCGAGGAGCGGCAGGCCGTCCACTACCGGGCCGGCCGGGTGTTCCTCGTCGGCGACGCCGCGCACGTGCACGCGCCCGCCGGCGGCCAGGGCATGAACACCGGCCTGCAGGACGCCGCCAACCTGAGCTGGAAGCTGGTGGCGGCGGTACGCGGCTGGGCGCGGCCGGGCCTGCTGGACAGCTACGAGCGTGAGCGGCATCCAGTGGGCAGGACCGTGCTGCGTACCAGTGGACTGCTGACCCGGCTGGCGCTCCTGCGCTCGCCGGTCCTGCGCGCGGTGCGCAACCAGGTCAGCGGGGCGCTCATGCGGGTCGGGCCGATCCGGCGGTCCGTGGCCCGCAACATGCTGTCCGGCATCGCCATCGGCTACCCGGCGCCGGGCGCCGCCTTCGCAGGAGCGGGTAAGCGCGTCCCCGACTTCGCGATCGAGGGCGAAACACCCGGCAGGCTGTACGAGGCCCTGCGCGGCGGCAGGTTCGTGCTCAGCACCCCGCTCAACCCGCCGGCCGGCTGGAGCGACCGAGCCGATCACGTCGTCCCAGGCGGGGCCGGCGCGAGGAGCATGCTCGTCCGGCCCGACGGCTACCTCGCCTGGGCGAGTGACAAGCCCAGCACCGGCGACCTGGCCCGTACCCTGACCGAGTGGTGCGGTCCGGCCGGTGTCGGCACATAGAAGGCGCCGGTGGGGCGGACGCTCGCGCGTACCGGCGGAGCCGGTCGGCCTGGCAGGGCCTGCTTGTCGCGCAGGTGGCAGGTCAGCACCCGCGTCGGGGCGTCGCCGGGACACGTGGCCTTCGACCACGCCCCGGCCAACCCCGCACTGCGGGCGGTGAGGGCCGCGATCTCCGCCGACCTGGTCGAGCTGTGGCCCGGCGGTCCCGAAACCACGAGGTCGGCGGCCTTGCCTGCCTCGTTCGTGCCCACGGTGTGCCGCAGCCCATGCGCTGGTGCCGTCGGTCGCCGTCGCATCGGTGAGAGCCGAGTGTCTCCGGGGGACGCCGCAGCGAATCCGTCGGCCGACCCGTCTCGCTTCCGGCCGGTCGTTTGACAGATTCGCGACCAGACTTGGATCTATAGCGTGAGAACTCTCCAGGGCAGCGTCGAGCGGATGGGATCGGTCATGCTCATAGGGCGGGTCGAGGAGCAGGCGGCCATCGATCGGGTGCTCATGGACGCCCGCTCCGGCAGGAGCGGGGCGCTGGTGGTGCGCGGCGAGGCCGGGATCGGCAAGTCGGCGCTGCTCGACTACGCCGCCGAGGCGGCCGATGACGAGATCCGCGTGCTGCGCGGAGCGGGTTTCGAGCCGGAGATGGAGCTGCCCTTCGCCGGCTTGCACCTTCTCCTGCATGGCGCGCTCGACGGCATCGGCCGGCTGCCCGACGGGCAGGCGGGAGCGCTGCGGGGCGCGCTCGGCATGGGGCGCGCGTCGGGCGGGGATCGGTTCCTGGCCGGGCTGGCGGTGCTCACCCTGCTGGCCGATCTCGCGGAGCAGCGTCCGCTGCTGTGCCTGGTGGATGACGCGCAGTGGCTCGATCACGCGTCGGCGGAGGCGTTGCTGTTCGCCGCCCGTCGCCTGGAGGCGGAAGGCGTCGTGATCATCTTCGCCGCCCGCGAGGACGAGCACGCATTTCCCGCAGTCGGCGTGCCGGACTTGCACCTGTCGGGACTCGACACCGAGTGCGCCGCCGAACTGCTGACCAAGCACGCCGGCGACCTGGCCCCGCAGGCATGTGCGCGTTTGCTCGAAGAGGCGCAGGGCAACCCGCTGGCCCTGCTGGAACTGCCGACGCTCCTCACCCGGGCGCAATGCGCCGGCGAGTCACCCATCCGGGCCATCGGCATCGGATCCGGTCCCGCGCCCGGCCGCGTTCATCGGGCCTTCCGCGACCACATCACGCGGCTGCCGAAAGGAGTTCAGACCGTGCTGCTGGTGGCCGCCGCGGACGACACCGGCGACCTCGACGTCGTCCTGGGAGCGGTACGCAAACTCGGCGCCGACCTGGCGGACATCGACGCCGCCGAGGCCGCGGGCCTGATCCACCTCGGCGACGGCCGCATCCGCTTCCGGCATCCGCTCGTACGTGCCGCCGCCTACCACGTCGCTTCCCTGATGCGGCGGCTGGCGGTCCACCGTGCCCTGGCGCAGACCTTGGCCGGACGTCCTGGCGACGTGGACCGCTGGGCCTGGCACCTGTCCGCCGCGGCGACCGGGCCCGACGAGGAGACCGCCGCGGCCCTGGAACGCAGCGCGGAGCACGCCCGTACCAGAGGAGGGCACGCGGCGGTGGCGGCGGCCTG